>DASWER010000481.1:0-16767 GCA_036394655.1 Burkholderiales bacterium | reverse complement strand
ATCTCGACCACCTTGCTCACCGGCAACAGCTTGCCGAGCTCGGAATAAGCGTCGAGCGTCGTGCCCGGCACGTATTCCATCACCAGGTAGCTGTGATCTGGCTCCACCACCGCGTCGAAGATATCGACGATATGGGGATGGTTGAGCTTGCCGGCGAGCGAGGCCTCCGCGACGAAGGCCTTGTGCATCATGCGCTCCTCCTGCGCATCGGTCTTCTTGTCGAACAGGAATACCTTGATCGCGACGTCGCGGTTGCCGAACGGATCGCGCGCGAGGTAGACCTTGCTGGTCGCCCCGGCGCCGATCTCGCACAGCACGGGGTACTTGCCGATGGTTGCGGGCGGCTTCACGACTTTGCGAGCGCTGCGATCTGCAGCAGCAGCTCGGATTCCTCGTAGGGCTTGCCGAGGTAGGCGTTGACGCCGAGCTCGGAAGCGCGGCTGCGGTGCTTCGGCGCGGTACGCGAGGAAATGACGATGATCGGGATCTCCATGGTGCGGGGATCGCCGCGCACATTGCGCGTCAAATCGAAGCCATCCATGCGCGGCATTTCGATGTCGATCAGCATCACCGCCGGCCGCTCCTTCTTCAGCTGCTCGAGCGCGTCGACGCCGTCGCGCGCGGTGATCACGCGATAGCCCTCGCGTTCCAGCAGGCGGCTGGTGATCTTGCGCACGGTGATCGAATCGTCGACCACCATGATCACCGGCGCGTTGACCGAGCTGGTGGCAGCGGCGGGGGTCGAGGTTCTCGCCGGTGCGGCGCGATCGCGGGCGGCCAGCTGCACGGGATTGACGATCAGGACGATGCTGCCGTCGGGCAATACGCTTGCGCCGCTGACGCCTGCGACGCGGGCGAGCTGCGGTCCGATGTTCTTGACCACCATCTCCCGATTGCCGAAAAGCTCGTCGACATGCACCGCTACGCGCTCGTTGCCGCCACGCACGAGGAGCAGCGAGTTGTTCTCCTGGATGTCGGTCGGGCCGCGCTGCCCGAGGAGCTGGCGCAGATAGTGCAAGGGGTAGTGGCGTCCCTGGAACTCGACCGCGCCCTTCTCGTAGAGCGCGACCAGGGCGTCGGCCTTGATCCGCAGCACCTGCTCAATCGCCGCCGACGAGATCGCGGTGATCATCGCGCCGGCGCGCACCATCACGGTGTGGGTCACCGCAAGCGTCAGCGGCAGATAAACGGTGAAGGTGGTGCCGCCGCCGCGGATGCTCGCCACATCGATGCGCCCGCCAACCGCATTGATCTCGGTGCGCACGACATCCATCCCGACGCCCCGCCCCGCGAGCTCGGTGACCGCCTCGGCGGTGGAAAGGCCCGACAGGAAGACCAGTTGCACCTGCTCGGCTTCGCTCAGTGCCTGGTCGCGCGCAATCAGGCCCTTTTCGAGGGCCTTGGCGCGCAGACGCCCGAGATTGAGGCCGGCGCCGTCGTCGCTTAGCACGACGACGATCTCATTCGCTTCCTGGCGCAGCGTAATCGCGATGCGTCCGGTCTCCGGCTTTCCCGCGCCAGCGCGCAAAGCCGGCTCTTCGATGCCGTGTGCGAGGGAGTTGCGCAGCAGGTGCTCGAGCGGCGCAGCAATGCGCTCCAGTACGCTGCGGTCCAGCTCGACCTGGCTGCCTTGGATATCGAGCTCGGCCTTCTTGGCCAGATCTCGGGCGGTCTGCCGCACGATGCGGTGCAGGCGCTCGCTCAGGTTGGCAAAAGGCAGCGCGCGCATGCGCATCAGGTCCTGCTGCAGCTCGCGACCAAGGCGCGCCTGGTGCAAAAGCGCGGCATCGGTCTCGCCCAGATTCTTGACGAGCGCCTGCTGGATCGACACCGCGTCGTTCAGGCCTTCGGCCATCATCCGCGTCAGCTCCTGCAGCCGCGTATAGCGGTCGAACTCCAGCGGGTCGAATTCCCGCTCGCGCTCATTGAGCGCGGTACGGCGCGACTGCATCTGGCTGTCGGCCTGGATTTCCACTTCGCGAAGCTGCGTACGGAGCCGCACGATGCTTTCGTTCAGCTCGCCGAGAGATTGCTTGACCTGGCGCAATTCCGCTTCGATGCGCGAGCGCGCGATCGCCACTTCGCCGGAGCCGGCAATCAGGTCGTCGAGCCGCTCGGCATTGACTCGCATCATTGCGACCGGTGCCGCCGGTGCCAGAGACGGCGCAGGCTGCGCGGCGGCCGAAGGCGCTGGGGCGAGCTCTGCCACCGCGGACTGCTGGCGCGGCTGGCGCATGCGCTCCAGGTCGCCGCTCACGCGATCCATGTGCGACTGCAGGTCTTCGAACAGTGCCGGCGAAAGGTCGCCCGCCTCCTGCCCGAAGTCGATGCGGCTTTCCATCAGGTGCGTGAGCTCGCCCAGGCGGATGGCGCCGGCCATGCGCGCGCTACCCTTGAGCGTGTGCAGACCGCGCTTCACCGCGTCGGCGAGCTTGCCGTCCGACGAATTCGCTTTCCAGTCGCGCAAATCTCCGGCGATCTGCGGCACGAGCTCCTGCGCCTCCTCTAGGAACACCGGCAGCAGCTCGGCGTCGATGTCGTCGCGCATCACGCGCTTGTCTTTCGGCTTGCGCGGCGGTTGCAGGCGCACGGCAAGCGCCTGCAGGTTGCGCACGGCGTCGGCCGCCGGCGCAACCGCCTGGCGGCCCTGGACCGCCGCCACCATTTCTTTCAGCTTCGCGACCACGGCGGCAACCAAGTTGACGTCCGCGTCGTCCACGGTGCGGCCGGCAAAGGGCATCCACTGCTCGAGCGCCGCAGCGAGCTCGGCAATCGGCTCGAAGCCGGCCGTGCGCGAGCTGCTGGCGAGCGTGTGCGCGGCCCGCGTGAACTCGTCTGAAGCCGAGGTGCCGCGGTTCGCGCACCAGCGCGCGCTCTGCGCTTCGAGCGTCGCGATGTGCGCGCGCGCCTCCTTGAGGTAAATGTCGAACATGCCGGGTTTCAGGCGCTGCGCAAGACCGGCGATGATCGCGACGTCCACCTTGGGTGTCTCACCGGCGCGGAGCTTGGCGGTCCATTCGGCGAATTGCGTTGCGGCGACAGATGGCAGCTCGAGGAGCTCGGGCGTCGCCGGGCGCTTCTCTTCCAGCCAGCGGTTCATCACCTGCTCCACTTCCCACGCGGCATCGCCGAGCTGGGTGAGGCCGACCATGCGGCCGCTGCCTTTCAACGTGTGGAAGCCGCGCCGGATGGTGGTGAGCGCCTCCGCGTCCTCCGGCTGAGCACGCGAGACTGTAAGCGCGGCTTCGATCGCCGCCAGGACCTCGGCAGCCTCTTCCAGGAATATCTGCAGCAGCTCGTTGGCTTGTCCGGCTGGCGCGGCGGCTGGCGTTGCCCGCGCCACGGCGGGTGGCCGCTTGTCAAAGCGCTCGAGGAAGGTATCGATGGCTTGCTGGCGAGGCTCGCGCCCTTCCAGGCAGGGCGTAATGAAAAGACCGATGCTGCTCAAGCCTTCCGCGAGCCAGTCCATGTCCTCGCCGCCCGGTGCCAGCGTCGCCAGGAGTCCCTGACAACGCTGCAGCGCACCGACGGCGCGATCCCAGCGCAGCACGGACAATGCGCCGTGGATCTGCCGCAGCTGCGGCACGAGTGCCTGCACGATCCGGTCGGAGCTCTGGCCGCGCGCATAAGCATCCAGCACCTGCTCCACCTGCTGCAGGTTGGTGAGGATCTCGCGGGCGACCTGCGCGCGCAGCTGAATGGCGCTGATCTCCTGGAGAAACTCCGGGCGCAAGCCGGCGGGCGGCGAAGCGACCGGCTTGCCGCTCGCCGCGGCGCGCAGCCAGCCGCTGAGGAGCTCGAGCTGCTGATCCAGGTCGGCGGGCGCACGGCCATAGGTATCGAGAATGCTGTCGGCAAGCAGGAACGCCGCCGCCATCTCGATCAACAGAGCGTCGCTATCCGCCGGGTGCGGGTCGGGCAGCGTGTCCGTGACTTCGGCGATCGTTGCGAGCAGCCGGTCGAGCTGAGGGCTTTGCAGCGGCGCGGCTTTCGATTGCAGCGTCCTCGCACGCTCGCCGAAAGCCGAGCGGCCCTTCGGCTCGCCCACCATGTACTGGCGCCAGAATTTTCTGAGCTTGCGCAGCTTCTCGCGCACTTCGGCGATGAGGGTCTGCAGCGTGTTCGGATCCGGCGCCGCGAGCTCGCCCACCGGCTGCGCCGCGGGGCGCAGCGTGTCCAGTCCGTAGAGCAGCTTGATGTCGCGGATGCGCTGCGTAAGCGGTGCGCAACCCGCGATCACATAAAGCAACTCGCGCAGCAGCGGTTCATTGTCCGCGGCCGCCCCCGTGGCGAGATCACGGGTGTACAGGTCGATCTTGTTCCACAGCCGGCGGGCGTGGGCGAGCTCGCCCGGTTCGGTGACATCCAGCAGCGCATCGACCACGCCCCCGGCGATCCACCACAGCGCCCGCCGTTCCGGCAGGGCGTGCGCCACGGAATGGATTTCGTCCAGCATGTCGCGCATGTCTTCGAGCCCGTTGGGCTGGCGACGCAGCCAGGCGAGGATGCCGCGCTGCCAGCGCGTGCGCTGCGACTGCAGGAATGAAGCGAGCTCTTCCTTCTCCAGGCTCTTCGGACTCGGGTGCGCCGGCGCCGCCGGCGTGAGATCCGGAAAGAACAGATCGATCTCCGAGCTGTTGTCGAGGCCCTGGAGCTCGGCAAGCTCACGGTACGCGGGATAGAGACGCACGGCGACGTCGGGCTGGCCGTTCGCCACGTCGTCTACGAACTGCTTGAGCTGCAGCACGGCGCGATCGACGACCGCGGCGTTACCCGCGCCCGAGGCGTCGAGCCGCGCGAAGCTGTTCTCGAGCGCTTCGCAAAAGCGCGTCGCGCCGCTCAAGCCCACCATGTTCAGTGCGCCGCTGACCTGGTGCAGGTGCTCGGGACAGCGTGCGAGCGCCGCGGCGTCATGCGGCGGCGCCGAATAGGTCGCGAGCTCCGTGCGCACCCGCTCGAGGGCCTGGTCGACCTCGGCGGTGATCCACGACAGGATGGTGATATCCGGCATGTGTCCTTGCGGGTTAGCTCACTTTGAAGCCCGCGACCGAGCTCCTCAGCCCTTCCGCCAGCTGCGTGAGGCGCGCCGCCGATGCCGCGGTCTTCTTGGTGCCTTCGGTGGTGAGCTGCGTGACGCCGAGGATGATCTTCATCTTGCCGGCGACTTCATCCGCGGACGCGGCCTGCTGGTGCGTGGCGTTGGAGATCGCGCCGATCAGCTCGGCGAGACGGTTCGAAATCTTTTCGATCTCGCGCAAGGCCTGGTCGGCCTCGTCGGCGGTGCGGGTTCCTTCGACCACGCCGCGCGTGCTGCGCTCCATCGCATCGACCGCATCCTGCGTGTCGCGCTGAATGCTCTTGACGATCGCCCCGATGTGCTTGGTCGCCTCCCCCGAGCGCTCGGCCAGCCGCTGCACCTCCTCGGCCACCACCGTGAAACCGCGTCCCGCTTCGCCGGCGGAAGCCGCCTGGATGGCGGCGTTCAGCGCCAGCACGTTGGTCTGCTCGGTGATGTCGGAAATCAGCTGCACGATCTCGCCGATCTCCTGCGAGCTCTCGCCGAGGCGCTTGATGCGCTTGGAGGTCTCCTGGATCTGGTCGCGGATGTCGTTCATGCCGCGGATCGCGTTCTGCACCGCCTGCGCGCCTTTGGACGCGGCGTTGAGCGAAGTCTCCGCGACCTTCGCCGAATCGTCGGCGTTGATCGAGACGCGGTTCATCGATTGCGCCATCTGCGCCACCGACTGTCCGGTACTCTGGATTTCGCTCGCCTGCTTCTGCGCGGCGTGCAGCAGCTGTGTCGATACGGCCTGCGCTTCCTGTGTCGCGACGTTCACCTGCTGCGCGGCGGTGTTGATGCCGGCTACCAGGCGCCGCATCTCGTCGATCGTGTAGTTGATCGAGTCGGCGATCGCACCCGTCATGTGCTCGGTGACCTTGGCGCGCACTGTCAAGTCACCGCTCGCCAGGTTACCGATCTCGTCCAGCAGGCGAAGAATCGCGCCTTCGTTGTCGCGGTTCTGCCGCTCGCTTTGCTCGGCACGGCCGCGGCTGTCGTCGACGAATGCCTTGCCGATCAACAGCAGCACCGCGAGCGCCAGCAGCGAGACCACGCCCATCACGATGAAATTCAGCCTGCGGGCACTGATCAGTCCTTCGTAGCCCGCGGACAGCTGCTCGGCGGCGCCGAGCAATGCCTCGCTGTCGTTGAAGATGTCGCGCGTAGCGCGTTTCGCGTTCACCAGGCGCTGCATGTTGCCGAGGATCTGGCTCACGCCGACCTGATACTGCTTGAAGCCCGACTCGAGCTCGCCCAGCTTGCCGCGCATCTCCGCGTCGTCCACCCGTGCGAGGCGCAAGGCGTCGTTGCCCTGGAGCAGCCCCTGCAGCAGGTCGCGGAAGGTGTTGGTATCCTTGCCGAGCAGGAACGCCACCTGGGGATCGACCACGTCGCCCGCCAGCATGGCGTTGGCATTCTTCGCCATGCGCTGGGTCAGCATCACAAGATGCGCAGTGATCGCGTTCTGGCGCGCGCTGCCGCCGGATTGAACGCTCAGGGCGCTGATCTCGTCGGCCAGCTCGAGAAGCGCTGGATTGTTATCGTTGATCGTGCGCACCGCTGCGCCCAGGGCGACGAGGTTGCGCTCCTCGCCGATCACCAATCCCGCATTGCGCTCGGTCTTGTGCCATTGCGCCTCGAGCGCGCTCAGCGCCGGGCGCACGCGCTCCGGCGTCGGCGGCAGCGTCACGCCGCTGGTGGCGCCACCCGCCGTGAGCAGCGTGACAACCGCCGCGAACTCGTCGCGGCTGTCGCGCAGCTGCTTGAAGGCCTCGCTATTACCCTGCGACGCCTGCTGCGCAGCTTTCGCGAGGCGCTGCGAAAGCATCCGGATCTTGCCGACCGCGGCCACGTAGACGGTGTTGAAGGTCGCTTGGCGCGCATCGAACACCACCACTGCGGCGTCGATCAGGATCAGCAAGGCGAGCAAGCCGGCGAGGAACGGCAGTCGGCGTCCACGCATACGCAGCCCGAAACGCTCGCGCCATCCGGGCGAGGAGCCGGCACCGCTTGCTTCGACTGCGGCGTCGCGCGCCGCGAAAGGCATCTTGGGCAACTGGAGTCGGTCCATTTTCATCCCCTAGCGCAGGAACTTGCCGTCACGCCCGATGATCGTCAGATCGACGAATTTCGAGCCGGCGTGGTTTTTCGGCGAATAGCCGACGTAGAAACCGCCGAGATCCACGTCATGCATTTTTTCCAAAGCGTCCACCAGCCCCTCGCGCGTCGGGTTCTTGCCCGTACGCCACAGCGCCTCGACCATCACCTTCGCCGTCAGGAAGCCTTCCATCGCGCTGAAGTTGTAGTCGGCGAAGCCGGATTTCTTCGCGAGCTGCTGGTATTCCTTGACCACCGGGACGGCGCTACCCCAGGGGAACGGCACCACCTGGGAGATGGCGACCCCACTGCCATCATTGCCGAGCGCGTCGGCGAGCGCCTTGCTGCCGACGAACGAGACGTTGTAGAACGTCGCGCCGCTGCCCGCCTTTCTCATCTGTCGGATGAATTCGGCGCACGACGTATAGGCGCTCACCATCACGATGGCATCGGGCTCGGAAGCACTGATGCTCTTCACTGCGTCCTCGACCTTGACCGTATTGCGCTCCACCGTGCCGCTCGAGTGGATCGCCATGCCGCGCCTGGTGAGTGCGATCTCGGTGCCCTTGCGCCCCGCTTCGCCATAGGCGTCGGCCTGGTAGAAGACCGCGATCCGCTTGCCGCCGGTCGATACCACCTGCTCGACGATCTTTTCGGTCTCGTCGTAGTAGCTCGCGCGGACATGGAACACATAGCGGTTGAACGGCACGCGCAGGATCTCGGCGCCGGTGAACATGCCGACGAGCGGGACCTTGGCCTGCGTCACGACCGGAAGATGCGCCGCACCGGTGGGCGTGCCGACGTAACCGAGCAGCGCGAACACCCGGTGCTCGTCGATGAGTTTCTTGCTCGCCGCGGCCGCCGACGAAGCCTCATAGCGATCGTCCTCCGTGACCAGCTCGACCTTGCGGCCATGCACGCCTCCGCGCTCGTTCACGTAATCGAGATACGCCTTGATGCCATTGCGCATCTGGATGCCGAGCTGCGCGGCGGGTCCGCTGAAGACCGCCGCCTGGCCGAGCAGAATCCGGTTCGCGCTGACGCCGTACTCGGCGCCGCAGTACGGCGAGAAAACGGCAGCTGCCGCGAGCAGGGAGACGCCGTATCGGTTCATGCGCTGACCTCCAGGAAAGCCTGGCTCTGGATCAGCGCCGGAATGTCGAGCTCTTTCCACAGCACGCCATCAGCGTCGGCGTAGAGCGCGCGCACCCAGGGTGCAGCGCTCGGTGCGGTTTGCGGTTTGAGGTTGTCGGCGTTGCGAAGGCCGAGCGCGCGCTCGACGAGGAGCGCAGCGCCGGCGCGGAAACCCTCGGCGATGAGCAGCAGTCGCGCCTGGTCCGAAATCGCGGTCGGCTTGGCTCCGACGAAAGCCGAAAAATCCGTGACGCCGTAAAGATTGCCGCGCACGTTGGCAACACCTTTGAACCACGGCTGGGCAAGCGGCACCGGTGAAATCGACGGCACCGGCATCACTTCGCCCGCCTCCATGAGATCGACCAGCCACGCCTCCCCGCCCATGCGCAAGCCGAGCTTCGAGGACGTGCGTGCGCCGGCATGGGCGCTTTGCAGTCGCTCTGAAAGCGCGAGCTGGTATTCGCGCAGCGAAACGCGGGCGGTGTTCGAGGCCATCAGCCCAGGGCCGCGATCTTCGCCAGGAGGTCGGCTTGATTGACGGGCTTGACGATGTAATCGCGCGCGCCCTGCCGCATACCCCAGACCTTGTCGGTCTCCTGGCCCTTGCTAGTGCACAGGATGATCGGGATGCCCTTGGTGGCTTCGTCGCGGCTCAGCGTGCGCGTCGCCTGGAAACCGTTCTGGCCGGGCAGCACGACATCCATCAGCACCAGGTCCGGGCGCGCCTGCTTCACTTTGGCGATCGCGTCCTCGGCGCTCTCGGCGGTGAAGACGTTAAAGCCGTTCTTCGCCAGGAGGTCGCTCAGGAACTGACGATCGGTGGGCGAATCGTCGACGATGAGAATTTTCTTGATGGCCATGCGATGCCTTTCAGGAAGCGACTGACGAGGGTTTGACGTATTCGTTGACCGCTGCGATCAGCCCTTCCTTGGTGAAAGGCTTGGTGAGATAGCGGTCGGAGCCGGCGAGCCGGCCGCGCGCGCGATCGAACACGCCGTCCTTGCTCGAGAGCATGATCACCGGCGTCGACTTGAGCTTCGGGTTCTGCTTGATGAGCGCGCAGGTCTGGTAGCCGTCCAGGCGCGGCATCATGATGTCGACGAAGATGACGCGCGGCTGGTGATCCGAAATCTTGGAGAGCGCGTCGAAGCCGTCCTCGGCGAGAATGACTTCGTAGCCAGCCTGGCGCAGGAAAAGCTCCGCGCTGCGCCGGATAGTGTTGCTATCGTCGATCACGAGAACCTTGATAGGACCCGAATCGCTCTTATCCGCCGGAGCGGCCTGGCTCACACTTCCCCCCTGCATTGGAAATCCGATCTTCTCTTTATGAGTCTTGCATTTACCTGTACTTCTTTAAGTGAAATAATGCATCTAAACACATAATTGGACAAAACGACAAATTCCGCTGCACCGCAGCATTCGCTCACCCCACCCTCTGGAAATGAGCCTGCACGGGCCGCTTTCGCTGGCTTGTTGACCCTGGACCTTCATTGATGCACCGCGTTTTGATCGTCGATCCGATCGCGCCGGCCGGCGAGCAATTGCTCGCAGGTGCGGCCGAGGTGGTGCGTGCCCCGGACAGCGATCACGCGACCATCCGGCGTCTGGCGCACGACGCGGATGGCGTCATCACGCGCAGTAAGTTGCCCGATGATCTCTTCTCTGCTGCGCCGCGCGTGCGCGCGGTGGCGATTCATGGCACCGGCACCGATCTCGTCCCGCTCGCCGAAGCTACAGCACGCGGGGTCATGGTCTCCAACATCCCCGGTGGCAACGCGCAATCGGTCGCCGAGTATTGCGCCATGGCGATGCTCGTCGTCGCGCGCAACGTGCTAGCCATCACCAATGCGCTGCGCAGGAGCAGCTGGGACAACGCGCGCGCCCTGGGCGCGGGCACGCACGAGGTGGCGGCGATGACGCTCGGTATCGTCGGCGTCGGCGCCATCGGCAGGCGACTCGCGGCCATTGCGCATCGCGGCTTCGGCATGCGCGTGCTGGGCAACCAGCGGCGGCTCGATCGCCTGCCGCCGGAAGCGCAACCGGCGGAGCTCGATGCGCTCGTCGCTGCCAGCGACTTCGTGGTGGTCACCTGCCCTCTCACGGAGGAGACGCATCACCTCTTCAACCGCGAGCGCTTCGCTCGGATGAAACCCAGCGCCTGGCTGATCAATGTCGGCCGCGGCGCCGTGGTGCAGGAGGACGCGCTGATCGAAGCCTTGCGCGAGCGCCGCATCGCGGGCGCGATGCTCGACGTCTATGAGCACTATCGCCTCGCGCCGGGACATCCGCTGTTCGCGCTCGACAACGTGGTGCTAACACCGCACCTTGCCGGCATGACGGTGGAGTCGCGCAGCCGGATGAGCGAAGCCGCGGCCGAAGAGATATTGCGCATGCTCGCCGGCGAGGCGCCGAAGAACTTCGTCAACCCGGAATCGCGCAGGATCCGCACATGAAAATCGCCGACGTCCGAGCCTACCCCACCTCATTTCCCATCCCGGCGGCCAACCGCGTCGCGCTCGGCATCGGTACTGCCATCAAGCGCGATGCGGTGGTGGTGAAGGTGACGACGGACGACGGCATCGTCGGCTGGGGCGAGGCGCATCATGGGCGCGCCCACACCGCCGTCGCGAAGCTGATTGAAACCACCCTGAAGCAACTCGTCGTGGGCAGGGATGCGCACGACGTGAACGGCGTCTGGGACAGGATGTATCGTTTCCAGCTCGCAAGCCATGGCATGGGCGCCGGCGCCTGCCTCGCCATCAGCGGCATCGACATGGCGCTCTGGGACATCCGCGGCAAAGCGCTCGGTGTGCCCCTGTACCGGCTGCTGGGTGGCAGCCGCAAAGCCGTCCCCGCGTACGCCGGCGGTGTCTCGCTCGGCTATCAGCCGCCGGCGCAACTGATCGACGAGGCGCGCAAAAGCATCGATGCGGGCTACAAGGCGATCAAGCTGCGCGTCGGCGACTCGCCGGCAATGGACATCGAGCGCATGCGTGCCGTGCGCAAGGCGTTTGGCGACCAGCTCTCGATCCTCACGGACGCGAACATCGGCTACCGGGTAGAGGACGTGCGCCGCGTGATGCCGGCGATGGACGAGCTCGGCATCGGCTGGCTCGAGGAGCCCTTCCCCGCGCACGACTATCGCAGCTACCGCGAGGCGCGCAGTTTCGGCCGCACGCCGCTTGCTGCCGGCGAGAACCACTACACGCGCTTCGAGTTCGACCGGGTCATCGAGGATGGCGCGATCACCATCCTGCAGCCCGATCTGTCCAAGACCGGCGGCATCACCGAGGCGCTGCGTATCGCGGCGATGGCCTCGGCATGGAAGCTGCCGATCCATCCGCACAGCTCGATGACCGGGCTCAATCACGCCGCGACGATCCACTTCCTCGCCGCGATCGACAATGGCGGCTATTTCGAGGGCGACGTGTCGCGCGCTAACAAGTTTCGCGACGAGCTCGTCGCCAACCCCGGTGAGATCGACCGCGACGGCAACGTCTGGCCCCTCGAGCGGCCGGGACTCGGCCTGGAAGTGAACGAAGAGTTTCTCTGCGCGCACCCCGCGATCGAGGGTCCCGGCTATATTTAGGTCATGCGGAAGCTTCTCCTGGCGGCGCTCTGCGCGCCGCTCATTGCCGGTGCGCAGACCTGGCCCGCCAAACCGCTGCGCTACATCGTTCCCTTCCCGCCCGGCGCCTTCAACGACACGCTCGCGCGCACACTCTCGAGCGAGCTGCCCAAGGCGCTCGGCCAGCCGGTCATCGTCGACAACCGCCCCGGCGGCAACACCATCATCGGCACCGAGCTCGCCGCGAAGTCGCCGCCCGACGGCTATACGCTCTTCGGCGCGGCGTTGCCCTTCTCGGTGGTCCAGTCGCTCTACAAGACCTCGTTCGACGTCACCCGGGATTTCGCGCCGATCACGCTCGCCGGCGTGACGCCTAACCTGCTGGTGGCCAACGTTGCGATGCCGTTCAATGACGTGAAAGGACTCATCGCTTATGCGAAATCGAATCCCGGCGGCCTCAACTACGCCACCGCGGGGAATGGCAGCTCGAACCACCTGTCGTTCGAGCTCTTCAAGATGCTGACCGGAACGCACATCACGCATGTTCCCTACAAGGGCAGCGCGCCTGCGGTCACCGATCTGATGGCCGGCCAAGTGCATGTGATGTTCGATAACACGCCCAACGTGCTGCCGCACGTGAAGGCCGGCAGGATCAAGGCACTCGCCGTCTCCTCGAAATCGCGCACCCGCGAGGCGCCGGAGGTTCCGACGCTCGACGAGGCCGGTGTTCCCGGCTACGACGTGAGCGTCTGGTTCGGCGTCCTGACCGTCGCCGGCACGCCGCGCGAGATCGTCCAGCGGCTGAACACCGAGATGGTCAAGATACTCACCTCGGCCGAGGTGAAAGAGCGCTTCGGCAAGCTCGGCGTCGACGTGGTCGCCGGCTCGCCCGAGCAATTTTCGCAATTCCTGACGAGCGAAGTCGCGCGCTGGGCGAAGGTGGTCCAGGACGCCGGCATCAAGGCGGATTGATGGCACGCAAAAAACTCAAGTCGGATCTCGCCTGGTCGACCGTCGACCGCATCACGGTCCAAGGCAAAGACCTCATCGGAGAGATCCTCGGGCATCTCAATCTCGGCGACATGGCGTTCCTCGAGCTGACCGGGCGCACGCCGAATCCCAAAGAGTCGAAAATCTTCAACGCGATGGTGGTGACGCTGGTCGAGCACGGCGTCACGCCGAGCGCGATCGTCGCGCGCCTCACCTACCTCGGCGCGCCCGAAGCGCTGCAGGCGGCGGTGGCGGGCGGGCTGCTCGGTCTTGGCAGCGTGTTCGTCGGTTCGATGGAAGGCGCGGCGCGCATCCTTTCGGATGCGGTGGCAAACGGCAAGGACGCAAGCGCGGTCCTCGCAGAGAACAAGCGCATGCCGGGCCTCGGGCATCCCATCCACAAGCCCATCGATCCGCGCACGGTGCGCCTATTCGAGATCGCAAGAGAAACCGGCCACTACGGCAAGTACTGCACGCTGATGGAAGAGATCGCCAAGGCACGCGGCATCACGCTCAATGCCACCGGCGCCATCGGCGCCCTCGCCTGCGAGCTCGGTCTCGACTGGAAAGTCGTCAAGGGCTTAGGCGTAATGGCGCGTGCGGTGGGACTCGTCGGCCACATCCTCGAGGAAACCCGCGATCCGATGGCCACCGAGATCTGGGAGCGCGTCGACGAGGAAGCCTCGGAGCATCTGAAGCCGAAGAAATGAACCTCGGCCGGGACAATTATCCTGAGCTGCGCGACGCGGTGCGCGCGCTCTGCAGCCAGTACGACTCGCCGTACTGGCAGGCGATCGATGAGAAGCGCGCGTATCCGGAAGCGTTCGTCGAGGCGCTGACCAAGGCCGGCTGGATGTCGGCGCTGATTCCCGAGGAGTACGGCGGCTCGGGCCTGTCGCTCACCGAGGCGACGGTGATCATGGAGGAAGTGACCCGCTCGGGCGGCAACGCCGGCTGCTGCCACGGGCAGATGTACAACATGAACACGCTGCTGCGCCACGGCTCCGAAGCGCAGAAGCGCAAGTACCTGCCGAAGATCGCCACCGGCGAGCTGCGCCTGCAGGCGATGGGCGTCACCGAGCCGGGCGCCGGGACGGATACGACGAAAATCAAAACCGTGGCGGTGCGCAAAGGCGACCGCTACGTGGTCAACGGCCAGAAGGTCTGGACTTCGCGGCTGCAGCACTCGGAGCTGATGATCCTGCTCGCCCGCACCACGCCGCTGCCTGAAGTCAAAAGAAAAAGCGAGGGCATGTCCATCTTCCTCGTGGAAGCCAAGAGCAAGGGCCTCGACGTGCGGCCGATCCGCAACATGGTGAATCACGAGACCAACCAGGTGTTCATCGACAACCTGGAGATCCCGGCCGAGAACCTGATCGGCGAAGAAGGCAAAGGCTTCCGCTATATCCTCGACGGGCTGAACGCCGAGCGGATCCTGATCGCCGCCGAATGCATCGGCGACGGCTACTGGTTCGTCGAGAAAGCCACCAAGTACGCCAACGAGCGCGTGGTGTTCGACCGACCGATCGGCCAGAACCAGGGCATCCAGTTCCCGATCGCCGAGTGCTACATGGAGATCGAGGCGGCGAACCTGATGCGCTACAAGGCCGCTGGCCTCTTCGATCAGCACAAACCCTGCGGCGCCGAGGCCAACATGGCGAAGCACCTCGGCGCGAAGGCCTCATGGGAGGCAGCGAACATGTGCCTGCAAACGCACGGCGGTTTCGGCTTCGCCGCCGAATACGACGTCGAGCGCAAATTCCGCGAGAACCGGCTCTACCTGGTGGCGCCGATCTCCACCAACCTCATCCTGTCGTACCTGGCCGAGCACGTTCTGGGGCTGCCGCGCTCGTTCTGACGTGCTCGGGTCGAACGCCCAGACCGATCAGGCGCGCTGGAATGCGCGCGAGCGGCGGGAACGCGGACAGCAGGCGCACGAAGAGCGGCGGCGTGAAGCTCTCCTCGGCCGAGAGCGCGCGCGCGATGAGCTGCTTCTGGATCGTGAGCTGCAGCCGCTGCGTAACGCGCGTCGGCCAGTCGCGGCGCTTCTGCACCGCTTTTAGGTCTTCGACGGATACTTGGTCTTCGCGCAGCGGCCGGGCAAGGATGTTCGCCGCGGCGACCGCATCCTGGATCGCGAGGTTGATGCCGACGCCGCCCACCGGCGACATGGCGTGTGCGGCGTCGCCGATGCAGAGCAGCCCCGGCCGATACCACTGGCGCAGTCGGTCGACGCGCACGGTCAGCAGCTTGATCTGCTCCCAGTCGGTGAGCTCTGTTACGCGATCGGCGAGCCACGGCAGGAGCTTCAGGATGCTTTCCCTGAACCAGGGCAGGCCTCGCCGGCGAACCTCTTCGTTGGCGCCTTTGGCGATGACATAGCCGCACTGCCAGTAGTCGCCGCGGTTGAGAAGGATCAGGATCCGGCCGGCGCCGAAGAGTCCCATCGTCTGCTGCGGGTCCGCGGCACGCCGCGACAGGCGAAACCAGAGGACATCCATAGGCACGCCGAACTCCTCGGCGGGCAGGCGCGCCGCGGCGCGCACGGTGGAATGCCGGCCATCGGCGCCGATGACGAGATCCGCAAGCAGTTCTTCGTCCTTCAGGCGCACACCGACGATACGCTGCTCGCGCTCTACGAGACCGGTGACCTCGGCGTTCATGCGCAAGCCAAATGTCGGGTAGCGCTTTGCCTCGCCGGCGAGGAAATTGAGGAAGTCCCACTGCGGCATCATCGCGATGAAGCGCGAGCGCACCGGCAGGCGGGAAAGATCGGCAATGGTGACGTCGCGGTCCGCGATACGCGCCGAAAAGCGCGGGATCTTCTCGTGCGGCAGCCGCAGCAGCCCTTCGAGCAGCCCGAGCTCGTGCATCACCTCGAGCGTCGACGGATGGATCGTATCGCCGCGGAAGTCGCGCAGGAAGTCGGCGTGCTTCTCGAGCACCTGCACGCCTACGCCGGCGCGGGCGAGGAGCAGCCCGAGCATCATGCCGGCGGGGCCACCGCCGGCAATGACTACGTGCGCAATAAGGCGGCTTTCACCCGCTCGGGATTCAGCGGGGCGCGCCGCAGGCGAACGCCGGTGGCGTTGAAGAACGCGTTGGCCACCGCGCCCGGAATGACCCGGATCGTCGGCTCGCCGGCGCCGCTGGGTGCGATCTCGGGATGGTTGATGAGCACGATCTCGATCGACTCCGGCGCATCGCCCATGTCGAGGATCGGATAGCTCGCCCAGTCGACACTTAGCACGGAGTCCCGGTCGAAGCGCACTTCCTCGAACAGCGTGCGCGACAGGCCTTGCACCACGTTGCCCTCGATGGTCGTGCGCAGGATCTCCGGGCTGATGATGAGACCGCAGTCGTGCGCCACCCAGAACTTGCGCGCCCAGACGCGCCCGCTAGCGCGGTCGACCTCGACCTGGGCGACGACCGCCACGGCCGTGCCGTTGCGCTCGGCGAACGCAATGCCTTTTCCTTTGCCGAGCGAGGACCAGCCCGATTTCTCCGCCACGGCCTTCACCACCGCGGCATGGCGTGGCTCGGTGAGATAACGCAGGCGGAAAGCGACCGGGTCCTCGCCCGCGGCCTGCGCCAACTCATCGATGAACTGCTCGGATCCGAAGTGAATCTCCGGCCCGACCGGATCGCGGAAGTGCGAGGTACGCAGCGGCGAGCAATGCTCGACGAACTGCGGGATCGTCTCCCAGCCGAGCAGCTTGTTCTCGAAGCCGTACGACTCGGCCGGCGTGCCGAAGATCTGCGTCGGCTTCGGCGGCACGCCCATCGACTGGCCGATCAGGCTGTCGGCCGGCTGCGATTCGTTGGTGGCGATGTGCTGGCGCGAGAAGCCTTTCGAGATGAACTCATACGCCACCACCTTGCCCGACGCATCGAGCGCCGCGCGGGCGCGATGCACGCA
>DASWER010000480.1:0-6124 GCA_036394655.1 Burkholderiales bacterium | reverse complement strand
ATCAGCGGCGCGACGGCCTGCTGCTCGTTATAGCGGCGCCATGCCCAGGCGAGCGGGTAAGGATCGGGCAGGAAAATATCGTGGAAATGCACGCGCACGCCTTTTGCAAGGCGCGGCAGCGCTTTTTGCAGCAGGAACTCGACATCGCTGCCGGGCTTGAGCTGGTGGCTGGAGTCGATGAACAGGATGTCGCGCTCTTCCAGGTCATCGAAAAGGGAGGGCTCAGCGTCCTGCACGCGGTGCTTCAGCCAGCGCACCTTCAGCCCTGCGAGGCTGGCGCGCGGCGCGGGGTCGATCGCGGTGATGCGCGTGTCGAGCCGGGCGTCGGCGACGGCGCGCGCGAGGAAGCGCGTCGAGTGTCCCGAGCCTACCTCGACGATGCGCTGCGGCTCGAGCGCGCGCACCATCGCGTAGGCGGCGGCGGCGTCGAGGCGCGGAAACCAGTCCTGGTTCCAGCGCGGCGCGGGCGGTGCTTGCTTTCCAATCGCTTCCAGCTCGGCCGAATACGATTCGATGCCGGCCAACAGGTTCACGGCTCCAGCACGAGGCCTTCGTGCGCGACTACCGAGCCGGGCAGGAGCCGGCCGACCTCGCGCGCGATGCCGTCGAGCATCTCGTCGTCGTGATCCGGATCGTGGTGGAACACCACCATGCGCTTGACGCCCGCCTGCTTGCACAGGCGAATGCCTTCCTGCCAGGTCGAATGGCCCCAGCCGACGTAGCGGCGGTATTCGTCGTCGGTGTACATGCTGTCGTACACCACCAGGTCGGCCTGCGCGATGAGGCCGAGCACGGTGCGGTCGAGGCTGCCGGGCACGTGCTCGGTGTCGGTGACATAGCAGAAGCTGCGGCCCTGATACTCGACGCGATAGCCGGTCGCGCCATCGGGATGGTTGAGCGCCGCGGTGCGCAGCGTGACGCCGTTGCCCACCTGTAGTGTCTCGCCGGCGTTGAAGTCGCGGTATTCGAGCGTCGCGCGGAACACTTCGGGCGGCACCGGGAACAGCGGCGACATCATGAACTCCGCGAGCACGCGCTTGAGTGTCATGGCGCCGCGCAGATGCCCGGCCCACAGGCGGAACTTGTTCTGCGGCTGAAACAGCGGCCCGAAGAAGGGCAGCCCGCACACATGGTCAAAATGTGTGTGCGTAAAGTAGATATCGCCCTCGAGGCGCGCGCCCTCGAGCGTCTTGCCGAGATAGCGGATGCCGGTGCCTGCGTCGAACAGCAAGATCTGATCGCCGCAGCGCACTTCGAGCGACGAGGTGTTGCCGCCGTAGCGCGCGGTGCGCGGCCCCGAGCAGGCGATCGAGCCGCGCACGCCCCAGAAGCGAACGGTGAAGGGTGCCTTATCCCCCATGTTCTAGAATGGTAGCAGGGGATTTTCCACTGGAACGCAACCTCTTCGGCTTCATCATCAGGTACAGCAAGCGCGATCAGCTCCTGATCGTGCCGCTGGTGGTCGCGTCGATGGTGGTCTACTACCTCTCGCTCGACCTGCCGAAGACCATCATCAACCAGGCGATCCAGGGCGTGAGCTTCCCGGGCGTCGACTCGGTGAAGCATTTCCTCGGCTTCGATCTCGAGCGCATCCCCTATCTGTTCGTGCTGTCGGGCCTGTTCCTCGGCCTGATCGTGCTGAACGGCTGGCTCAAGTTCCAGATCAACACCATGAAGGGCTGGATGGGCGAGCGCATGCTGCGGCGGCTGCGCTTCGCGCTGTTCGATTACATCCTGCGCTTTCCGCTGATCCGCTTCCGGCGCGTCAAGCCCGCCGAGATGGCGACCATGATCAAGGACGAGGTCGAGCCGCTCGGCGGCTTCATCGGCGAGGCGCTGATCACGCCCCTGTTCCTCGGCGGCCAGGCGCTCACCGCGATGGTTTTCATCATCTACCAGCACTGGGCGCTCGGCCTGATCGCGCTCGGCGTGGTCGCGGTGCAGGCGGTCATCATCCCGAAGCTGAGGAAGCGCCTGCTGGTGCTCGGGCGCGAGCGCCAGCTGACGGCGCGTGCGCTGGCGGGGCGCATCGCCGAGTGCGTCGAGGGCGCGGCCGAGATCCACGCGCACGACACCTCGAACTACGAGCGTGCCGAGATTTCCGCCCGGCTGGGCCGGATCTTCCGCATCCGCTTCGAGCTCTACCAGCGCAAGTTCATGGTGAAGTTCCTGAACAACTTCCTGTCGCAGGTCACGCCGTTCCTGTTCTACACCGTGGGCGGCTACCTGGTCATCGTGGGCAGGCTGGACATCGGCGCGCTGGTCGCCGTGATCGCGGCGTACAAGGATCTGCCGGCGCCGGTCAAAGAGCTGATCGACTGGGATCAGCAGCGCATGGATGTCGAGATCAAGTACGGCCAGGTGGTCGAGCAGTTCACCGCGGAGGAAGTCGCGCCGCCGGAGCTGCAGGCGCCCCTCGATGCGCCCGAGCTGCCGCGCGAAGGACGCCTCAAGGCGGCCGGCATCTCGCTCGCCGACGATACCGGCGTGCGCATGGTCGACGATGTCTCGTTCGAATGCTCGCTCAAGGACCATGTCGCGATCGTCGGCCGCCAGGCGGGCGGCGCGAGCGAGCTCGCGCAGATGCTGGCGCGCCTGGTGCCGCCGACCCACGGCACCATCGAGATGGGCGGCGTGAATATCACGCGCGCGCCCGAAGCAGTCACCGGACGCGCGCTCGGCTACGTCGGCTCGCCGGCGTACCTCTTCCCGGTGACGGTGCGCGACAACCTGCTCTACGGCCTGAAGCACCGCCCGGTACGGGAGGCGAGCTACACCGAGGAGCTCAAGCGCGAGCGCGAGGCGCAGCTCAGGGAAGCGGCGCGCACCGGCAACAGCACGCTCGACATCAATGCCGACTGGATCGACTACGCCGCCGCCGGCGTCTCGAGTCCGCAGGAGATGGACGGGCGCATCGTCGAGCTGCTGGCGGTGGTGGATCTCGAGGAGAGCATCTTCGAGCTCGGCTTGCGCAGCGCCGCCGACACCCGGCGCAACCCGGCGCTCACCGAGCGCGTGCTGCATGCGCGCGCGCGCATGCGCGAGCGGCTGGAGTCGCTCGGCATCCACGACTGGGTCGAGCGCTTCGACGTCGACAAGTACAACCGCAACGCCACGCTGGCCGAGAACCTGCTGTTCGGCACGCCGGTCGGCAAGACCT
Organism: Burkholderiales bacterium; assembly: GCA_036394655.1. Classification (GTDB taxonomy): domain Bacteria; phylum Pseudomonadota; class Gammaproteobacteria; order Burkholderiales; family SG8-39; genus SCGC-AG-212-J23. Next base: position 2,964 of record DASWER010000480.1, on the reverse strand, counting down.
TCGACATCGACAACCTCGCCGACAACGCCTACGTGCGCCAGGTGCTGCACGACACCGGGCTGTACGAGCTGCTGCTGCGCACCGGCCACAAGGTCGCCGAGACGATGGTCGAGCTGTTCAGCGGCCTGCCGCCGGGCCACGAGTTCTTCGCGCAGTACAGCTTCATCCGCCAGGACGACCTGCCGCAGTTCGAGGCGATCCTGCAGCGCGTGAACGAGGTCGGGCTGAAGGAGCTCGACGAGACCGAGCGGCGCGCGCTGGTCTCGCTGCCCTTCAAGCTGATCGCCACCCGGCATCGCCTGGGCCTGATCGACGAGAGCTTCGAGGCGCGCGTGATCGAGGCGCGCCGCCACTTCGCCGCCAGCCTGCCCGCGGAGCTGAAGCGCGCGGTCGAGTTCTTCGACGCCGCGCGCTACAACACCGCGGCGACGTTGCAGGACAACATTCTGTTCGGCAAGATCGTCACCGGGCAGGCCGAGGCCAGCACGCGCATCACCGCGCTGGTGCGCGAGCTGCTCGACGAGCTCGGCCTGCGGCCGCTGGTGGTCACCATCGGCCTGGACTACCACGTCGGCGTCGGCGGCGCGCGCCTGCCGATCGCCGACCGGCAGAAAATCGCGCTGGTGCGCGCCCTCCTCAAGCGGCCGGCGCTGCTGGTGGTCGACCAGGCGGTGGCGCCGCTCGATCCAACCTCGCAGCAGCGCGTGCTCGACGGCATCCTGGCCGAGCGCAAGGGCTGCGGCGTGGTCTGGGTGCTGCAGCGCCCGGATCTCGCCGAGCTCTTCAACGTCGTCCTGGTGATGGAGCGCGGCAAGCTCACCGAGAAGGGCGCCTTTGCCGATCTCAAGTCGAACGGCGGCCCGCTGCACAAGCTTCTGATCGCCGCATGAGCATTAACGGAGAGCAGGCATGAGCCTCGAGCAGGAAGTGGAGCTGATTCGTCAGTTCCCGATCTTCAGCAAGATCCAGCCGGCGATGCAGAAGCTCCTGTGCTTCTCCGCCGAGCGGCTCACCTACGACACCGGGCAGGTGATCTTCAACGCCGGCGACGTCGGCGACTCGGCCTACATCATCATCGACGGCACGGTCGAGATCTCGGTGCCCACGCCCTCGGGCCCGATCATCATCAACAACATGGGCAAGAACGACCTGCTGGGCGAGATCGCCATCGTCGGCGAGGTGCCGCGCACCGCCACCGCCAAGGCGCTCACCAAGCTCGAGACGCTGAAGATCTCGAAGGAGCTCTTCATGAAGATCATCCGCGAGAACCCCGACGCGGCGATCGAGCTCATCAAGATCCTCGCTTCGCGCCTCGCCAGCACCACCACCCAGCTCACGCGCACCCGCAGCGGCCAGGGCGCGCGCTAATCAAGCAGTAAACAGGCTGCGGGGATCGGCGACGGCATAGACCGTCACGCGCTCGCTGCGGCCGCGCACCTTGACGCGATGGACCGGAGCGCCGCGCGGATCGAGGCCGGCGTGCGCGAGGGTGTCGGCCGATACCACCATCACGCAGCTGTACGCCTTGGTCATGCCCTCGAAGCGCGCCGCGATGTTGACGTTGTCGCCGATCGCGGAGTAGATCGGCGCTTCCGGCGGACCCATGGTGCCGACGATGGCGACGCCGGCATGCGCGCCGATGCCGATCTTGAGCGGCTCGGCAAGGTCGGCCGACAGGCTGCGCGACAGGATTTCCACCCGGCGCTGCATCTCGGCGGCGCCGCGCATCGCCTGGCGGCAGGCCTCGGGCAGGTCGCTCTCCAGGCCATAGAGCGCGAGCAGGCCGTCGCCGCGGAACTGCGCGTAGTAGCCGCTGGTGGCGCGCAGCGCCTCGTACATCTCGGCGAAAAACTGATTCATGATGAACACCACGTCGTAGGGCAGGCGCGACTCGGCGATGCGCGTCGAGCCGCGCAGGTCGACGAACATCGACACGATCGGCCGCTCGCGCTCGCGTGCCGCGCCCGGGCGGCGCGCGCTGGCCGCATCCGCGCCGGCCGGAAGCAGCGGGATCACCGCGACGTCGTGCCGCGGCCGCGTCTGGCAGGCGAGGCGCACGTTCGGCGGCGCCTCGATGCGCGCGAGCGCCAGCGCCTCGTGCCGCTCCGGCGGCGCGAGCGCACCGAGGCCTTCGCTGATGCGCACGCGGCAGGTGGTGCAGCGCGCGCGGCCGCCGCACACGGACGCATGCGGCAGCCCGGCGTCGCGCACCGCCTCCAGGATGCTGCGGCCGATCGGCGCAGTAATCACGCGCCCCGAGGCATGGCGCAGCTGGTAGGTGCCGCCGAGGCGCGTGCGGAACCAGCGCGCGAGCAGCGTCGCCGCGAGCAGCGCCCAGAACGCGAGCTCGAAGCCCTCGCGCCACTCGGCCAGCCGCGCGCGGTCCGGCGCGCTCATGCGGCCGATCTCGGGGTAGTAAACCTGCGTGCCGCCGGCGCCCTCGATGCGCGGCCAGATCTCGTTGCCGGCGGCCGCGAAGCCGGCGAGCGCCATCGCCGGGATGAGGAGCGCCGCGGCGAACAGCGCCGGCTGCGCCGCCGCATACCAGCGCTGCAGCCGCAGCCAGTAGTGGATGCCGAAGCAGAAGTGCGTCCAGACGATGATCAGCAGCACCGACTGGCGCATCGCGGTGTACGAATCCGACCAGAGCACGCCGACAATGCGCTCGTAGCTGATGTGGTGCTCGAGCAGCAGCCAGTTGAACCGCGTGCCGACGATGTGCGCGATGAGCAGCGGCGGCACGGCCAGGCCGAGCACCAGCTGCGCCGCCTCCCACACCGGCATGCGCAGCGTGGTGCGCCGGTAGAGCGACACCAGCGCCAGCGCGAAATGCGTGATGAGCGAGCCGTAGAGCAGCACCGTGCCAGGCGCGCTGCGCCACCATGCCGCGAGCACCACGCGCACCCGATCCATGGCGTCGATCGACACCACGCCGAGCGAGTGATTCAAAAAGTGCCCGACGAC
>DASWER010000479.1:0-2263 GCA_036394655.1 Burkholderiales bacterium | reverse complement strand
GCAGCGGCCGCAGATCGGCGCGCTCGCACGAGGCGATCAGCACGCCGAAGTGCTGGTGCAGCAGGGCAGCGGGCGCCTGAGCACGCATCTCGGCATATTTCGGGCCGCCGTAGTTGCGCGCGTTCTTCACCTGCATCTCGTTGCCGGAGAGCATTTTGCGCGCATTGCCGTAGCCGGCGGGATCCTTCCTTTGTCCGCCTTCGCCGATCCAGCCGGTGAACTCGTCGGAATCGAAATGCGCGTAGCCGCTATAGGTGATGGAAGCGAAGGCACCATCTTCGAACGTCAGCAGGGCAGAGTAGGCGCCTTCCGTCGGCCGCGCCGGATCCCACGCGCCGGTGCCGGCGCGCACGCTCTTCAGGCGCCCGCCACCGAGCAGCCGCACGATGTCGACGTGATGCGCCGCCTGGTTGTAGACCGCGCCGCCGCCGCGCGCGCTGTCGAGCTCTTCGGGACGCCGGGGCCGGTAGAGGAAGTCCGTGAAGTTCATGGCCGCAATCATCCGCAGCCGCCCATACTTCCCGCTGGCGATCAGCTCGCGCGTGCGCCGGATCGGGGCGTCGAAGCTGTGGCTGTGCCCGACGATGAGATACCGCTTGGCTTTCCTCGCCCCATCGGCCATCGCGCGGCATTCCTTCAGCGTGAGCGCCATCGGCTTCTCGATCAGCGCGTGCTTGCCGGCGGCGAACGCCAGGCGCGCGTGCTCGGCGTGGAACTGATGCGGCGTCGCAACGTAGATGACGTCGACACCGGAATCGGCGCACAGCTCTTGCACCGTGGCGTAAGCGCGACCGCCGAAATCCTTGCTGAATTGCGCGCGAGCCTCCGCCCGTGGATCCGCGGCGGCGACCAGCTTGACGCGCACGTCGCCGGCGAGCGTCGGCGCCATCAGCGTGAATGCGCGGCCGAGGCCGGCGGCGCCGATGCGCATTGTCTTCACAGGGTGCGCGGAGGTATCATTCGAAAATACTTAGGTACCTAAGTATATCTTTGCCGAGGCTGCGATGTTGACTAAAGACCAGAACGAGCTTCTCTGCCGCGTCGAAGGCAGCGCGCCGATGGGCGGCATCATGCGGCACCACTGGCTGCCGGTGTGCCTGTCGGAGGAAGTCGCCGAGAAGGACGGCGCGCCGGTCAAGGCGCGGCTGGTCGGCGAAGACCTCGTCGTCTTCAGAGACAGCAACGGCAAGCTCGGCGTGCTCGACGAGCACTGTCCGCACCGCGGCGCGTCGCTGGTCTTCGGGCGCAACGAAGAATGCGGCTTGCGCTGCCTCTACCACGGCTGGAAATTCGATACCGAGGGCAACATCCTCGAGATGTCCTCGGAGCCGGATGGCTCAGCTATGAAAAATTCCCTGAAGCAACGGGCCTATCCGGTGCGCGAAGCCGGTGGCTTCATCTGGGCGTGGCTCGGGCCAAAGGACCAGGTACGCGAGTTCGAGCCGCCGGCATGGGCGCCGCAGCCGGGCATCCGCTACGCGATCGTCAAGATGCACGCCGCCTGCAACTGGGCGCAGGTGCTCGAAGGCTCGATCGACTCGGCGCACAGCTCGAGCCTGCATTCCACCAACATGCCATCGGCAGAGGTGGATGGCGCCAAGGCGACAGAAACCGCGTGGCCGCGTCCGTCGACGGACAAGGCGCCGCGGCTGCAATTCGAGCCGACGTCCTACGGCTTCCGCTACGCCGCGCTGCGCAAGCCGATCCGGGATCCGGAGACCAACCAATATGTACGGACGACGCTTTTCATCGCGCCGTTCACGGTGCTGATTCCGCCGAACGACCAGTACAACCTGGCGCAGATGCTGGTGCCGATCGACGACGTCAACACCATGTTCTACTGGATCGCCTGGCACCCGGATCCGAAGAAAGGCATCTCGCAGGCGGCGTGGCGCAAGTTCTGTGCGGCAACCGTGGGCGAAGATATTGATGAGCATTTCATGAAGAAGCGGACCCTGGTGAACCGCTATCTCCAGGACAGACAGGCGATGAAGCGCGGCGACTTCACCGGCATCGAGGGCATCCCGACGCAGGACATGGCGATGTGGGAGTCGATGGGGCCGATCGCCGATCGCAGCAAGGATCATCCCGGCTCGAGCGACGTCGCGGTGGTGCAGTTCCGCCGCATGATGATGTCCGCGGCGAAGAAGTTCAGCGAGGGCGGGCCCGCCATCGGCACCGAGGGATGGAAATCGGAACCGCTGATTCCGCACGTAAAGTTGGCTTCGTTCGAAGGCATCGTGCCGAAGAGCACCGACTGGCG
>DASWER010000478.1:0-6597 GCA_036394655.1 Burkholderiales bacterium | reverse complement strand
TCGCGCAGCGCTCGATCGCGGCGCGCATGCGCTCGGCGTCCGGGGTGCCGGAAGATTTCACGAACTCTTCGAAGGTCGTCTTGCTGTTGGCGATGGAAAGCGGCGCGTTTTCGCACAGCGTACGGATCACATCGTCGACATAGGTTTCAAGCTCGGCGTCGGGCAGCACGCGTTGCACGAGTCCCATCGCGGAGGCCTCGTCGGCCTTGTAGCGCCGGCCGAGCAGCATGATCTCGCGGGCGCGCGCATGGCCGACCGTCTCCATCAGGCGCTTATGCCCCTCGATGTTGTAGGCGAGGCCGAGCTTCGCCGCCGGGATGCCGAACTGCGCGGAGGCGCCGCAGTAGCGCAGGTCGCAGGCAAGCGCGATCTCGACGCCGCCGCCCAGGCAATAGCCATAGATCATCGCCACGGTCGGCTTGGGCGAGCCCTGGATCGAATGCAGCACGCGGTCGAGCAGATCGTCGTACTGGGCCACCGCACCGCGCTCGGACCGGTTTTTCTCGAATTCGGAGATGTCGGCGCCGGCGGCAAAGGCCTCGGTGCCGGCGCCGCGAAATGCGACGCAACGCACCTCGGGATCAGCGTCGAAGCGCGCCATCGCTTGCGGAATGCCTCGCCACATGGCGTCGTTGATCGCGTTCTTCTTCGCCGGCTGGTTGAAACTGACCCAGCCGACCGCGCCGCGCTTGTCGACCAGCAGGCTCATGGACGGCCCGCCGGGCCGTAGATCGAAGGGATGGTGGTGCGCGGATCGCGCGCGCCCCAGCGCCCGGCTTCCACCTGGTGAAAGAAATCCTCCAGCAGGCGGTTGAAGAGCGCGGGCTCCTCGAGGTTGATGGCGTGGCCGCTTTTCTGGAACACCGCCAGGCCGGCCTTCGGGATGCAGCGCTTCATCAGCAAGGAGACTTCGAGCGACGGCTCTTCCTCGTCGCCCGACATGATGAGCGTCGGCACGGTCATCTGCTTCATCAGCTCGACCAGGTCGTAGATCGATGGGCGCCGGCATTGCACGCCGAGCAGGGTGTTCGCTGCGCCCAGGCCGGAATGCTCGTGAAACTGCGCCAGGTATTCGGCAAAGGCGCGCGGATCCTTGTTCTGCAGCTGCACACGCTGCGGGCCGATGCCGTAGGTGGCGACGAATTTCGCCATGCCCTCGCGCCGGATCAGCTCGGCGTTGGCGCGCGAGTCCTCCTGGAACTTCCGGTACTGCGCCGGATGCGAGCCGTAGCCGCCGCCGGCCACCGTGATCGAGAGCGCGCGCTTCGGGTACGCCATGCCGAAATGCAGCGTGGCGAAGGCGCCCATCGAAAGACCGACGACATGCGCGCGCTCGAGGTGCAGGGCGTCGAGCACGCTGCGGATATCGTCGCGCGCGCGCTCCTGCGAATAGCGATTGAAATCCTCCGGAACATCGGAGGGCGGATAGCCGCGCGCGTTGTAGGCGATGCAGCGGTACTGGCGCGAGAAATGGCGCACTTGCGCTTCCCAGCTGCGCAAATCGCCGCCGAATTCATGGACGAAAACCAGCGGCGTGCCGGATCCGGTCTCCTCGTAGTGCAGCGCGACGCCGTCGTCGGTTTTGAGTGCGCTCATGTGGCATTCTATGTTGATGAAAGCCGTCCTCTGCAAGCAGTACGGGCCGCCGGAATCGCTGGTGATCGAGGAGCTGCCCTCGCCGGTGCCGGGTCCCGGCGAAGTGGTGGTCTCGGTCAAGGCGGCGAGCGTCAACTTCCCCGACTTCCTCATCATCCAGAACAAATACCAGTTCAAGCCGCCGTTGCCGTTCTCTCCGGGCAGCGAGCTCTCGGGCCTGGTCAAGGAAGTCGGCGCCGGCGTAAGCAACGTTCGGCCGGGCGATCGGGTGATCGCGTTCACGACCTATGGAGCGTTCGCGGAGGAAGTGAAGACCGAGGCGCTGCGGCTGCTGCCGCTGCCGGAGGAGATGGACTTCATCACCGGCGCCGCCTTTCTCCTCACGTACGCCACCTCGGACCACGCGCTGCGCGACCGCGGCGCGTTGAGGGCAGGCGAGACGCTCCTGGTGCTGGGCGCGGCCGGCGGCGTGGGCCTGGCCGCGATCGAGATCGGCAAGGCGCTCGGCGCGCGCGTCATTGCCTGCGCCTCGACCGAAGACAAGCTGGCGGTGTGCCGCGAGCACGGCGCGGACGCGACGATCAACTACGCGACCGAAGAGCTGCGCGAGCGCGTCAAGGCGCTGACCGAGGGACGCGGCGTCGACGTGGTGTACGACGCAGTCGGCGGCCCCTATACCGAGCCCGCGTTCCGCTCGCTCGCCTGGCGCGGGCGTCTCCTTGTCGTGGGCTTCGCCGCGGGCGAGATTCCGAAGCTGCCGCTCAATCTCGCACTCCTCAAGGGCGCTGCGGTGGTCGGCGTGTTCTGGGGCGATTTCGCGCGGCGCGAGCCGAAGGCCTTCGCCGAGAGCGTGCGGCAGCTCGCGCGCTGGTATGCCGAAGGGCGCCTGCGGCCGCATGTGTCGCAGACCCTGCCGCTCGAGCGCGCCGCGGAGGCGATCCAGCTGCTAGCGAGCCGCAAAGCGAAGGGGAAGATCGTCCTTAAGACGGCGGCGTAGCGTCGCCAGGCCCCAGGGGCCTTTGCATCAGCGCGCTGTCGACCCAGCGCCCCAACTTGAAGCCCACCGAACGCAGCGTGCCGACGCGCAGGAAGCCGAAGGACGCGTGCAGGTTGATCGACGCCGCGTTGGCGCTGTCGCCGATCACGGCGACCAGCTGGCGATAGCCGAGCGCCTCGCAGCGCTGGATCAGGGCATCGAGCAGGGCGGCACCGACACCCCGCCCCTCGGACCCGTGGCGCACGTACACCGAGTCCTCCAGTGCATGGCGATAGGCCGAGCGCGAGCGATACGGGGTGCAGTAGGCATAGCCGGCGAGCACGCCGCCGAAATCGGCGGCCAGCCACGGCAGGCCGCGCTTGATCACCTCGTCGTAGCGCCGGCGAATTTCCTCGAGCGGCGGCGGCTGTTCCTCGAACGAAGCGAGGCCGTGCAGCACATGGTGCGCGTAGATCGCCTGGATGGCCGGCAGGTCCTCGGGCAGCGCCGGCCGCACCTGCACCCGCTCACCGAGAATACGCGGGCTCCTCGCGATCGAGGATGCGCTTGAGCGCGGCGAAGTGCGCGCCGGCGTACTTCGGCGCATCGACGCGCATCATGCGGCGGGCTTCGCGCACCACCTCGGGACGCACCGGGCGCAGCTTGCCGCCCATCATGCGTGCCAGCACCTGCAGGCGGCAGGCGCGCTCGAGGTAGTACAGGCTGTCGAACGCCTCGGCCACCGATGCTCCGACGACGATCACGCCGTGGTTGGCAAGGAACATGACGCGCTTGGCGCCGAGCACGCGCGCCAGGCGGTCGCCCTCGGCGTTGTCGACCACCAGGCCGTTATAAGTGTCGTCGTAGGCGATGTCGTCGTGGAAGCGCAGGGCGTTCTGCTCGACCATCTCGAGCCGCCCCTCTTCCAGCAGCGTGAGCGCCGTGGCATGCGGCATGTGGGTATGCAGCACGCACGCGGCATGCGGGTTGGCGACATGGATGCGCGAGTGGATGCAGAACGCCGTCTTCTCGTACTCGCCCTCCCCTGCGAGCACGCGGCCCTCGGCGTCGAGCGCGAGCAGGTTCGAGGCGCTCACCTCGCTCCAGTGCAGTCCATAGGCGTTCAGCAGGAACCGCTGTCCATCCGGCAGCATCACGCTGAAATGGTTGCAGACGCCCTCGTGCAGATCCAGCCGCACGGCAAGGCGGAACGCCGCGGCCAGATCGATGCGCGCCGCCTGTTCCAGCGCAGTGGCGTTGAGTTCGCGGAGGCTTCCCATGGCGACGATTATCCCCGAAATGAAAAAGGCGCCCGAAGGCGCCTTCTCTGTGCTGCTAAACGGCTCTAGCGATGCTTCTTGTCATAGTCGGTCCCGGCCTCGTGGCCGAGATAGCCGCCTACCGCCGCGCCGCCGAGCGTGCCCAGCGTGCTGCCGCCGGTCACCGCAGAGCCGACCGCGCCGCCTGCCGCCGCGCCGCCGACCGTGCCGACGGTTTCACCGCGGCCCATACCGGAGCACGCCGACAGGCCAAGCACACTTGCAACCGCACAAAGCGCTATGAATGACTTCAACATGTGCACCTCCTTGTAAAAACAAAAAATGGTTGATCCGGCGCGCGGCTCAGGTGCAGCCGCGCAGCAGGAAGATGACGAACAGGACGGGAATCGGCACGCCCAAGGCCCACAACAGGATGTAGCCCATCTTCCCTTCCTGCTGGCGCCGCCACTGCTGAAACTTCTCCATGCGAGCCTCCAGAAAGTTGATGTCTATAGGCAGCAATCGCCGTGCCGTTGCCCTCTGGCGTACGTCGGGATTTCCACTACAACGCCGATTTGCACTAGAGTGCGGTGGAGGAGGACGTCATGAGCAGCGTCGACATCACCTCGACGCGCCCGGGCACGCCGGGCGGGCGCTTCATGCGGCAGTTCTGGCTGGCGATCCACCGCAGCGAAGACCTGGCGAAGGGCCACGCCAGGCCGATCCGCATCATGAGCGAGGACTACACGCTCTACCGCGGCGAAGCGGGCCGCGCCCAGGTGCTCGACTATCGCTGCCCGCATCGCGGCGCGCCGCTGCATCTCGGCTGGGTCGAAGGCGATGCGCTGCGCTGCCTGTACCACGGCTGGAAGTTCGACTGCTCCGGCCAATGCGTCGAGATGCCCGCGGAGGATCCGAACTTCCCGCGCAAGGTGGCGGCGAACAGTTACCCGACGCGCGAGTACCTGGGGCTGGTCTTCGCCTACTTCGGCGAGGGCGAAGCGCCGCCGTTCCCGCCCTTCCCGGCGTCGCGCGACGCGAGCCTGATCCACGTCTGGAATGCCGAGACCGTGCCGTGCAACTGGCTGCAGTGCTACGAGAACAGCGCCGACGAGGTGCACGTCGCGTTCGTCCACCAGCCGGGTGGCTCACACGCGGCGATCGCCGAGCTGCCGCAGATCGAGGCCGAGGAGACCGACTGGGGCATGCTGCGCCTGGGCAAGCGCCAAGGCGGCAAGCTGCGCGTCAGCCTGCATTACATGCCCAACGTCACGCGCGTGGTGGTGCCGCCGCTCGCGGGCTTCGACGGCGTCGGCGGCTGGTCGGAGATCTTTTTCAGCTTCACGCCCATCGACGACGAAAACCACCTCTGGCTCATCACCAGCCAGGTCAAGGTCACCGGCAACGAGGCCGAGGCGTTTCTCGCCAAGAAGGCCGAATACCTGCGCCGCTACGCCGCGGCGCCGAAGGTGATGGACCTGGTGCACGACGTCTGGGCCGGCCGGCGCCGCCTGATCGACATCGAGCATCCGGATCTCGCCATCGTGCAGGACATCGCGGTGCAGGCCGGGCAAGGCAGGATCGCCGACCGCGAGCACGAGCATCTCGGGCGCTCCGATACAGCGATCATCGTTTGGCGCAGAATGCTGGCAAGGGAGCTGCGCGCCATCGCCGAAGGGCGCGCGGGGAAAAAATGGAGCGTGGCACCGGCGGAGGTGGTGCCGACGCTCGGATTCTGAGAAGCCGTCAAAACAAGGGGGCAACATGACGTTCCTGACCTTCATCGACCGCGTGATCATCCCGGCGGTGGTGCTGATCCTGCTCGCCGGCGGCATCGGCGGCGTGCTGCTCGGCGGCGCGCTCGTGCTGCGCACCGCGGCGGCGCTGCAATTCATCCGCCGGATGAACACCTGGATATCGACGCGCAAGGTCTTCGACCCGCTCGAGGTGCGGCACAACGTCGATCCCGCACCCGGACCAGGCGGGCGTCGCCCCATACTCGGTAGCCTGGTCGCGGTGGGCGGCGCGGTGACAGTGTACTTACTGCTCGTGCGCCTGGACTTCACCCGCAGCTACGTCCCCGGGGTGAATTTCACGCGCTGGTTCTTTTCCAGCCTCGCGCTCGAGGCGACGAAATGGATCCTGGTCGCCGGCAGCGCATTTGCCTGCGTGGTCGGGCTGCTGATGCTCTTGGCGCCGGCGCGCCTCGCGGCCTTCGAGACGCGGATGAACTCCTGGTATTCCTCGCAGCGCCTGGACACGGCCGGCGAGGAGATGCACCTGCCGCTCGAGCCGCGCGTCGAAGCGCATCCGCGCGCCGCCGGCTGGACCATCGCGACCGCGTCTCTCTTCGTGGCGATCGCGATGGCGGGCCTGCTGATCGCAAGGCTGAACTAGGTCAAAGAGCGCGCCTTGCGGCAGACGAACGCCTCGCGCTGGGCAGGCAGCGGCTGGCCGGCGTTTCGCGCCGAGCTGCACGCGCGCGCAGTGGAGCTGATCGAGGAGCCAGAAGCGCGCGGCATCTTCGCCACCGACGCCGGCGGCACCGCGTACGGCATGCCGCACGGCGTCGTCATTGCCCGCAGCGCTGCGCAGATTTCCCGGGTGATGCAGGCGGCACAGGCCCATGGCGTGCCCGTGACGGTGCGCGGCGGCGGCCTGACGACCGAGGGCGAGTCGGTGGCCTACGGCGGTGTGCTGCTCGACATGACCGGCATGAGCCGCGTGGTGTCGGTCGACAAGCAGGGCTTGAGCGTGAGAACCCAA
>DASWER010000477.1:0-17822 GCA_036394655.1 Burkholderiales bacterium | reverse complement strand
TGGTTGTGCTGCCAGGACAGTCCGGTGCGCGGGCGCCCGAACACCGGATCGTCGGGCAGGTATTCGTAGCGCAGCTCGCCGGCGAACGGCCGCTCGAGATAGCGAAAATGGTTCTTCAGCTGGAAGCCGCGGCGTGCCATGTACACCGGGGTAAAAGTCGCGTCGCGCTCCGGCGCGATGTTCCAGTAGAACGGGATGCCGAATTCCAGCCCGCGCGTGCTGGTCTGCGAGTAGTACGGCGTCAGCAGACCGCTGCGGCGCCGGTTCTCGAGCGGAAAAGCGGCATAGGGCGAAGCGATGATGGTGTGGTCGAAGAAGCGCAGCCGCGGATGGCGGGCGCGGCCCTCGTCGGTGTCGTAGTCGAGATCGAGCTGGCTCGCCTCGAGAAACCAGTCGTCCTGCCCGGGCTGGCAGGTGGTGAAGCGCGCGTTCAGCAGGCGATACTTGTTGCGGCCGAGAAATTCAATGCGCTCGGCGGCTCCGCGTGCCGGGCGCTCGCGCTGCAGCAGAAACCCCGGGCTCGCGAAGAAGCCGCTGTCGTCGAGCATGTTGTATTGCATCGCCGGGCCGAAGAAGCGGTCGACGCCGCTTTGCAGCCGCACGCCGCCCTCGCCTTCGAGCTCGCCAAATTCGCGGTTGTAGCGCAGGTACTCGCCGAAGACGCTGAGCTCGCCGCGCCGGATCTCGGCCGCGCCGCGCGCCGTGACTTCGAGATCGCTCACCGCCTCGATCTTCTGCGCGTCGACGGTGGTCGGATCGGACTGCGCCAGCACGTCCGCTGCCGCAGTTACCGCCAGGGCAAGCGCGAGAGCCAGCGTCGCGAGGCGAGACGGCATGCCGCAGTCGGATGTTGTTAGAATTTTCAATGATACACGGCGATGATCGGCGCATTCTGTTGCAGCGCTGGATTGCGGACGTACTGCGAGCCGAGCTTGGCGGCGCGCGCTTCGAGCTGACGCCGGCCTCGGAGGATGCAAGCTTCCGGCGCTATTTTCGCGCCACGCTCGAAGACGGCCGCAGCTTCGTCGCGATGGATGCGCCGCCCGACAGGGAGGATTGCGGACCCTTCGTGCGCATCGCCCGGCTGCTGGCGCAGGCGGGGGTGCATGCCCCCGAGGTGCATGCCGAGGACCTCGCCAACGGCTTCCTGCTGCTGTCCGATCTCGGCACGCGCGTCTATCTCGCCGAGCTCAACGCTGAAAACGCCGATGCGCTGATGGGCGATGCGACCGATGCGTTGATCCTCTGGCAGCGTGCCACGCGCCAGAACCAGCTGCCGCCCTACGACGAGGCGCTGCTGCGCCGCGAGCTGAACCTGTTCCCGCAGTGGTATCTGGCGCGGCACCGCGGCATCACGCTCAGCCCCGATCAGGCGCAGGTGCTCGAGGGCAGCTTTGCGCTGCTCGTGCGCAGCGCGCTCGGCCAGCCGAAGGTCTACGTGCATCGCGATTACATGCCGCGCAACCTGATGGTCGCGCAGCCGAATCCCGGCGTGCTCGACTTCCAGGACGCGGTCCTCGGGCCGGTCACCTACGACATGGTTTCGCTCACGCGCGACGCCTTCATCAGCTGGGAAGAAGAGCGCGTGCTCGACTGGAGCGCGCGCTACTGGCAAAAAGCAAAAAAGGCCGGGCTCCCGGTGCAGAGCGATTTCGGCGAGTTCTGGCGCGCGCTCGAATGGATGGGGCTGCAGCGCCATCTCAAGGTGCTCGGCATCTTCGCGCGCATCAACTACCGCGACGGCAAGCCGAAGTATCTGCGCGACACGCCGCGCTTCCTCTCCTATGCGCGCGCCGTCACGACGCGCTACCGCGAGCTCGCGCCGCTCGCGCGACTGCTGGACGAGGTGGCCGAATGAAAGCGATGCTGCTCGCCGCCGGACGCGGCGAGCGCCTGCGTCCGCTCACCGACCGCCTGCCGAAGGCACTGGTGAGCGCCGGCGGCAAGCCGCTCATCGCCTGGCACCTCGAGCGCCTCGCCGCGGCCGGCTGCCGCGAGGCGGTGATCAACGTGTCGCACCTCGGCGAGCAGATCGTCGACACCATCGGCGACGGCGCGCGCTTTGGCCTGCACGCGAGCTATTCGCGCGAGCCGCAACCGCTCGAGACCGCGGGCGGCATCGCGCAGGCGCTGCCGCTCCTCGGCGCCGCGCCGTTCCTGCTGGTCAACGCCGACATCTATTGCGAGATCGCGTTTCGCCCGCTGCTCGCTTTTCAGCTCGGCGGGAACCTTGCGCACCTGTTGCTGGTGGCGAACCCGCCGCACCGGCCGCAGGGCGACTTCTCGCTCAACGCAGCGAGCGTCGGCAACGAAGGCGCGCCGCGCTACACTTATGCCGGCGTCGCCGTCATGTCGCCACAGCTGGTGCACTCGGTGCGGCGCGGCGACAAGGCACCCCTGGCACCACTATTGCGCAGCGCCGCCGACAGCCAGCGCATTTCGGGCGAGTTGTTCGGCGGACTTTGGCAGGACGTCGGCACTGCCGAACGGCTTGCGGAGCTCGAAATCCAACTGGCATCGCGTCATGAAACCCGCTGACCATCTCTCTCTCTACGCCGCGCGCCGCAACCGGCTCGCCAGCCTGATGGGCGAAGGCGTCGCCGTGATCGGCACTGCCCCGGAGCGGGTGCGCAACCGCGACAGCCACTATCCGTATCGCTTCGACAGCTACTTCTACTACCTCACCGGCTTCATCGAGCCGGAAGCCGCGCTGGTGCTGGTCGGCGGAAAATCGCCGAAGTCGATCCTGTTCTGCCGCGGCAGCGACCCCGAGCGCGAGATCTGGGACGGCTTCCGCTACGGCCCGGAAGCGGCGCGCGAGCGCTTCGGCTTCGACGAAGCCCACGTCGTGGCCGAGCTCGATACCGTGGTGGCGAAGCTGCTCGAGGACCAGCCGGCGCTCTACTACCCGGTGGGCGCCGAAGCGGACTGGGATGCGCGCGTGATGCGCTGGCTCAACGTGGTGCGCGCGCGCTCGCGCGCCGGCATCGCCGCGCCCGAGCGCCTGCACGATGTGCGCGCGCTGCTCGACGACATGCGCCTGGTCAAGGACGCGCACGAGCTCGGCGTGATGCGCCGCGCCGCGCGCATCGCCGCCGCGGCGCACCGGCGCGCCATGCAGTCGGCGCGGCCCGGCCGCATGGAGTACGAAATCGAAGCCGAGCTGCTGCATGAATTCCGCCGCAACGGCGCGCAGTTCCCGGCGTACTCGCCGATCGTCGCCGCCGGGGCCAATGCCTGCGTGCTGCACTATGTCTCCAACGACGCGCGCCTCGCGCAGGGCGATCTGCTGCTGATCGACGCCGGCTGCGAACTCGACGGCTACGCCTCCGACATCACGCGCACCTTCCCGGTCAGCGGCCGCTTCAGCGGCGCGCAGCGCGCGGTCTACGACCTGGTGCTCGCGGCGCAGCGCGCCGCGATCGAGCGCGTGAAACCCGGCAACGGCTGGAACGAGCCGCATGATGCGGCGGTGCGCGTGCTGGCGCAGGGCATGCTCGATCTCAAGCTCCTCTCGGGCTCGCTCGACGAGGTCCTCGAGAAGGAGACCTACAAGCGCTTCTACATGCACCGCACCGGCCACTGGCTCGGGCTCGACGTGCACGACGCGGGCGAATACAAGCGTTCGGGTAACTGGCGCCGCCTCGCGCCGGGCATGGCGCTGACCGTCGAGCCGGGCCTCTACATTCGCGCGGCCGACGACGTGCCGGCGCCGCTGCGCGACATCGGCGTGCGCATCGAGGACGATGTCGTGGTCACGCAGGAAGGCTGCGAGGTGATCACCGCGGAGGCAACGAAGCTTCCCGACGACATCGAGGCGCTGATGCGCGATGCCCGCGCCGGTAGTTGATGTCCTGATTCGCGGGGCCGGGCCGGTGGGCTGCGCGCTCGCCCTCGCACTGCGCCAAACATCCCTTAGCGTCGCGCTCCAGGATTCCGCGTCGGCGTCGCCGGCGTTTCGACCCTTGGCGTTGTCCTATGCCAGCCGCCTGATCCTCGAGCGGCTCGGCGTATGGCAGGCGCTGCCCGTGACGCCGATCGAACGCATCGTCGTTTCCCAGGCGCGCAGCTTCGGCCGCACGCGGCTCGACGCCGCCGATGCCGGCGTGCCGGCGCTCGGCTACGTCACCGAATACGCGGCGCTGCTCGCCCGGCTGAAAGCGGCGCTCGGCGACACGCTGAGCGCGGCGCCGTCGCAGGCGCGCTGCATCGTGCACGCCGAAGGCGCGCCGCAGGAAAGCGAGGGCAAGCGCTACGCGCAGGATGCCGTGGTCGCGCTGGTGCACGCGGAACCTCCGGCGGCGGCCACCGCCTTTGAGCGCTTCACCGCCGAAGGGCCGCTCGCGCTGCTGCCCACCGAGGGCCGCTACGCCCTTATCTGGAGCATGCAGCCGAAGCATGCCGAGCGGCTGGCGTCCGCCAGCGACACGGAATTTCTGCGCGAGCTCGCAGCCGCGGCGGGCAGCGCCATCGGACGGCCAGTGGCGCTCGAGAGCCGTACGGTGCAGGCGCTCACCCTCAAGGTACGGCGCGCCCGCGTCGCCGGCAACGAGGTGTATATCGGCAACGCCGCGCAAACCTTGCATCCGGTGGCCGGGCAGGGACTCAATCTCGGGCTGCGCGACGCGTGGGAGCTTTCGAGAATGCTGTCTCAAGGACCCGGCGATGCGGCGACGCTCGCGCGTTTCGCAGCGCAGCGCAGGCTCGACGCGGGCGCGACGATTCGCGTCACCGATTTTCTCGCCGCCGGTTTTTCAGGCGCGAACCCGTTGTTGCGCGGCGCGCGCGGCGCCGCGCTGACGGCGCTGGATATTCTTCCCGCAGCGCGACGATTTTTTGCACGCCGCATGATCTTCGGTGCGCGAGCGCTTCCCTGAAAAAAGATTTGCGGATAAAATTCGCTCCCCTTCGCTCTTCGTAGCCCCGCGATGAAGATCGGCGCCTACGCGCTGCCCAACGCAGTGTTCGTCGCACCGATGGCCGGAATCACGGATCGTCCGTTCCGGCGGCTGGCGAGGCGCTACGGTGCTGGTCTTGCCGTCTCCGAAATGATTTCCGCGCGTCCCGAGCTGCGTGCCTCGCGCAAGACGCTGCTGCGCATGGACCATGCCGGCGAGCCGGGCCCGGTGTCGGTGCAGATCGCGGGCGCCGACCCCGCGATGCTCGCCGAGGCGGCGCGCTTCAACGTCGAGCGGGGCGCGCAGATCATCGACATCAACATGGGCTGCCCGGCGAAGAAGGTGTGCAACGTGCACGCCGGTTCCGCCCTGCTGGCGAACGAAGCCCTGGTGGCGCGCATCGTCGAAGCCGTGGTCGCCGCGGTCGAGGTGCCGGTGACGGTTAAGATCCGCACCGGGCCGAGCCGAGAGCGGCGCAACGCGGTGCGCATCGCGCGCCTGGTCGAAGCGGCCGGCGCGCAACTGCTTTCCATCCACGGCCGCACGCGCGCCTGCATGTTCGAAGGCGCGGCGGAATACGACACCATTGCCGAAGTGAAGACACGCGTCGGCATCCCCGTAATCGCCAACGGCGATGTCGCGACGCCGGAACAAGCTAAAAGGGTGCTGGAGCTAACCGGCGCCGACGGCATCATGATCGGCCGTGCCGCGCAGGGCCGGCCGTGGCTGTTTCGCGAGATCACGCACTATCTCGCCACCGGGACGCACCTCGCGCCGCCGGCGCCGCGCGAGATGGGCGCGGTGCTGGTCGAGCACCTCGATGGCCTTTACGATCTCTACGGCGACGAGCAGGGCACGCGCGTCGCGCGCAAGCACATCGGCTGGACGGTACGCGAACTGCCCGGAGGCGAGAGCCTGCGCAGCGCCGTGAACGGCATGACCGTGGCGCAGGCGCAGCGCGCTGCAGTGAACGACTATTTCGAGAGACTTGCCGCATGACCCGCGGGAACGAGCTGCACGACGCCGTGAAGCGCTCGCTCGAGCGCTACTTCAAGGACATGGACGGCGAACGGCCGACTTCGATCTACGACATGGTGCTGAAGAACATCGAGAAGCCGATGATCGAGACGGTGCTCGGGCATGCCGAGGGCAACCAGTCGCTCGCCGCGCAGATGCTCGGCATCAACCGCAACACCCTGCGCAAGAAAATGCAGCAGCTGCGGATCAAAGGATAGTGTCGCCCGTCCGCCGGGCGCTGATCAGCGTCTCGGATAAGTCTGGCATCGTCGAGTTCGCCCGCGGCTTGAGCGCCGCGGGCTTCGCCATCCTCTCGACCGGCGGCACCGCGGCGCTGCTCGCGCGCGAAGGCATCGCCGTTACCGAGGTCTCGGCCTATACCGGGTTTCCGGAAATGCTCGACGGCCGCGTCAAGACGCTGCATCCGCGCATCCACGGCGGTCTGCTCGCTCGCACCGCCGATGCCAAGCACCGCGCGGCGATTGCGGCGGCAGGCATCGACCCGATCGAGCTGCTGGTGGTCAATCTCTATCCCTTCGAGTCGACCGTCGCCGATCCCGAGTGCCCGCTCGCGGATGCCGTGGAGAATATCGACATCGGCGGCCCGGCAATGCTGCGCGGCGCAGCCAAGAATTACGACAGCGTTGCCGCGGTGGTCGATCCGGCCGACTACCCGCGCGTGCTACAGGAAATTCGCACCACCGGTTCCGTTTCACCGCCCACCCGGTTCCAGCTTGCGCGCAAGGTGTTCGCGCATACCGCCGCCTACGATGGCGCTATCGCCAACTACCTGACTTCGCTCGACGGCGAGCGGCGCAGCGAATATCCCGAAGTACTGACGCTGCAGTTCCGCAAGCTCCAGGACCTGCGCTACGGCGAGAACCCGCACCAGAGCGCCGCGTTCTACCGCGACACGCGCCCGGTGAGCGGCGGCCTCGCCTCCTATCGTCAGCTGCAAGGCAAGGAGCTCTCGTACAACAACATCGCCGATGCCGATGCGGCCTGGGAGTGCGTGAAGCAGTTCGAGCAGCCGGCTTGCGTGATCATCAAGCATGCCAATCCCTGCGGCGTGGCCGTGGCGGCGAGCCTGCTCGGTGCCTATGAGAAGGCGTTTGCGACCGATCCGGTGTCCGCGTTCGGCGGCATCCTCGGCTTCAACCGCGCCATCGATGCCGCCACCGCGCAGGCGCTCGGCAAGCAGTTCGCCGAGGTGGTGATCGCGCCGCGCGTCGAGCCCGACGCGCTGCGCCACCTCGAAGCGAAAGCCAATCTGCGCATCCTCGAAGTGCCGCTCGCGCGCGAGCATCAGGCTCACGACTACAAGCGCATCGGCGGCGGCCTGCTGGTGCAGGGCTCCGACGCGCGCCTGGTCGAGCGCAAGGAGCTGCGTGTCACGACCCGGCGCCAGCCGAGCGAAGCCGAGTGGACCGATCTGCTGTTCGCCTGGCGCGTGGCGAAGTTCGTGAAGTCGAATGCCATCGTGTTCTGCCGCGAAGGCGCGACGCTCGGCGTCGGCGCGGGGCAGATGAGCCGCGTCGACAGCGTGCGCATCGCCGCGCTGAAGGCAGCCGCCGCCAAGCTTTCGCTCGCCGGCGCGGCGGTGGCGTCGGACGCCTTCTTCCCGTTCCGCGATGGCCTCGACGCGCTCGCCGAGGCCGGGGCGCGCGCGGTGATCCAGCCCGGCGGCAGCGTGCGCGACGACGAGGTGATCGCCGCCGCCGACCAGCACGGCATCGCCATGGTGTTCACCGGCGTGCGCCACTTCAGGCACTGACATGAAGCTGCTCGTCATCGGCGCCGGCGGCCGCGAGCACGCGCTCGCCTGGAAGCTCGCGCAGAGCCCGCGCGTGCAGAAGGTGTTCGTCGCGCCGGGCAACGGCGGCACGGCGAGCGAAGCGGGCGTCGAGAATGTCCCCTTATCTGGAACGGCGCAGCTGATCGACTTCTGCCGGCGCGAGCACATCTACCTCACCGTGGTCGGGCCGGAAGCGCCGCTCGCCGAAGGCATCGTCGACGCCTTCCGCGACGCCGGCCTCAAGATCTTCGGCCCGCTGCGCGCCGCGGCGCAGCTCGAATCCTCCAAGGATTTCGCCAAGCGCTTCATGGTGCGCCATGGGCTGCCGACGGCGCGCCATCGCAGCTTCGAGGACGCGGCGCAGGCCAAGGCCTATGTCGCCGAGCAGGGCGCGCCGATCGTGATCAAGGCCGACGGCCTGGCCGCCGGCAAGGGCGTGGTGGTCGCGGCGACGCGCGATGAGGCCAACGCCGCCATCGACGCCATGCTCTCCGAGCGGCGCTTCGGAGCCGCCGGCGCGCGCGTGGTGATCGAGGAATTTCTCGCCGGCGAGGAAGCCAGCTTCATCGTGATGTGCGACGGCACCCACGTGCTGCCGCTCGCGACCAGCCAGGACCACAAGCGCCTGCGCGACGGCGACACCGGTCCGAACACCGGCGGCATGGGCGCCTATTCGCCGGCGCCGATCGTCACGCCGAAGATCCACGCGCGCGTGATGCGCGAGATCATCCTGCCCGCGGTGCAGGGCATGATCCAGGACGGCCATCCCTACGTCGGCTTTCTCTATGCCGGCCTGATGATCGACGCCGCGGGCAATCCGAAAACGCTCGAGTTCAACTGCCGCCTCGGCGATCCGGAGACGCAGCCGATCCTGCTGCGCCTGAAATCCGATCTGCTCGAGCTGATCGAGCGCGCGCTCGAGGGCCGGCTCGAAGCCGCGGAGGCCGAGTGGGACCGGCGCTGCGCGCTCGGCGTGGTGCTCGCCGCGGCCCACTATCCCGATGAGCCGCGCAAGGGCGATCGCATCGAGGGCCTGCCTCTGCCTGCGGCCGATTGCCGCGTGTTCCATGCCGGCACGCGCCTCGAGGGCGGCGCGCTGCTCACCAACGGCGGCCGCGTCCTGTGCGTCACCGCGCTCGGCGATTCGCTGCGCATGGCGCGCAGCCGCGCCTACGAAGCGATCGAGCGCGTGCGCTTCGACGGCATGCAGTACCGCAAGGACATCGGCCACCGCGCGCTGAAGAAGAGCCGCTAGGCATGGTTCACGAATTCCTGAGTGGACTGCAGGAGCGCATCGTGTCCGCGCTGCAGGCGGCTGACGGCGCGAGTTTTCGCACCGACGCCTGGACGCGCGACGAAGGCGGTGGCGGCGTGACGCGGATTTTGGAAGACGGCGCGCTGTTCGAGCGCGCGGGCGTCAACGTCTCGCGCGTGCAGGGCGCCGCCCTGCCGCCTGCAGCGAGCGCCGCGCGGCCGCAGCTCGCGGGGCGGCCCTACGATGCGATGGGATTGTCGCTGGTGCTTCATCCGCGCAACCCCTACTGCCCGACCGTGCACCTGAACGTGCGCTTCTTCAGCGCCGGCGACACGTGGTGGTTTGGCGGCGGCATGGACCTCACGCCCTATTACGGCTTCGCCGACGACGCGCGGCACTTCCATTCGGCATGCCGCGACGCGCTCGCGCCCTTCGGCGTTGACTACTACGCGCGCTACAAGCGCTGGTGCGACGAGTACTTCCACCTGCGCCATCGCGGCGAGCCGCGCGGCATCGGCGGCATCTTCTTCGACGACCTCGCCGATCGGGATTTCGATCATTGCTTCGCCCTGATGCGCTCGGTCGGTGAGCATTTCCTCCCGGCCTATATGCCCATCCTCCAGCGCCGCAAGGAAAGCCCCTACGGGGAACGCGAGCGCGCCTTCCAGGCGTATCGGCGCGGCCGCTATGTTGAGTTCAACCTGGTCTACGACCGCGGCACGCTGTTCGGCCTGCAATCAGGCGGCCGCACCGAGTCGATCCTGATGTCGCTGCCGCCGCGCGTCGCCTGGCGCTACGACTGGAAGCCCGAGCCGGGATCGGCGGAGGAAGCGCTCTACCGGGATTTTCTCGTCGTGCGAGACTGGATCTAGGGCAGCTCGGCGGCGCGGCGGAAGTGGCGCTGCGCCTCGCCCGACTGCCCAAGGCGCTCGGTGAGGCGCGCCAGCTCGAGATGCGCGCTGCGGGTCTCCTCGAAGGAAAGGCTCGCCTCGAGGAAGCTCTTCGCCTTGCCCCAGAGCTCGGCCTGCGCGCACAGGCGGCCGAGCGCCGCGAGCAGCTCCGGGTCGCGGCTGCGCTCGGCAAGCCAGCGCTCGGCGCGCTCGATGCGAACGCGCGCCTCTTCGCCGCGCTCGGCAGGATCGAGCTGCGCCGGCAGCTCGCCATAGAGGCCGATCAGCTTCGAGTTCCATTCGGCAGCGAGCGACTTCTCGAGGATTTCCCGGGCGAGGCCGGCCTTGCCGAGCGCCGTGGCATGCCGCGCCGCCGCGCCGGCGACGCGCGGATGCAGCTGATCGCGCGGCGCAATCTCGCGCCAGCGGCGCTCGAAGTCCTCGGCGTCGTCGGCGGAGCGCTGCAGCAGCTCGACATTGGCCTGCACCTTGTATTCCTCGGCGAGCGCAGGAGCGATCGCGTCGCGCTTGAGTAACTGCCCGGCGAGGCGCCGGACTTCGTCCCACGCGCCCGCGCCGCGCTCCGCGCGCAGCAGCATGCGCGCCGTGGCGATGTGGCGCGGCGCGGCGCTCTGCAGCCGGCGCAGCGCATCGCGCGCGGCGCCGAAGTCGCGCTCCTCGAGCGCGAGCTCGGCGCGGCTCACGAGGTGCGCCGTCTGAAGCGCGGCGCCCGAGGCTTCGGCGCGCTCGAGCCAGCGGTCGCGCCGCTCGAAGTCGCGCAGCTGGTGCGCGGCGCGCGCGGCGAGCAGCGCCGCGAGCCCGGGCACCGGGCCGATCTCGAAGGCGAGCGCCGCCTCCTTTTCCGCGCGCCGGTAGCGTCCTTCGTAATAGGCCTGCAGCGCGGCAGCGAGCGCGCCATGCGCCCGCTCGCGCCGGCGCCGTGCGCGGTAGGCCCGCACCGTCGCCGGCAGCGCGAGGATCTGGCCGAGCAGGCGCAGCAGCGCATACAGGATGAAGAACGCGGCGAGCGCAGCGACCGCGAAAAAAAGCATCGTCACTTCGACGCGGTACGGCGGAAAGACGAACAGCACGTAGCCGGCGTCGACGCGGCCGAGAATGACGAACGCCACCGCGGCGGCGAACACCGCGATCAGCCACAGTAGAGAGTTCATCCTGGGGTACGTTCGCGGCGGGATTTATACCCGCGCACCGCGTCCAGGCTCTCGGAGATCGTCGGCATCTCGAAGCTGATCGACACGCCGGCGAGGCCCTTCAGCTGCGCGGTGGCGTCTGCCGTGAGTTTCGAGCGCGGATCGAAATACCGCTGCACCCAGGCGGTGGATGCGCGCAGGTCCTCGCGATAGCCGGCCTCGTCGCGCGCAAGCAGCGAGGCCCGGGCATTCAGCAGGCGCAGGCGCAGGTTCTCGCGCACGAAGTAGGCCTGCGTCGGCGGCAGCAGCGGCGGCTCGGTGGCGCCCATGCGCCGCACCACCACGAGCTGCGAGAGCTCGCTCCACACTTCGGCGCCCAGGCGGGCGAGAAAGCCGCGCTCGGGGCTGCCGGCGGGCTCCTTCGGCGCCGGGGTGCGCTCGCTCCTCTCCTCGAAGGCGAGCGGCAGCGAATCGACCCCGCCGATGAGGTTGTCGATGCGCGCCGCCACGGCGGCGAAATCCACCGCCGGCGCGGCCTTCAGGCGCTCGATGTCGCGGGCGAGCGCGCGCCGGATCGGCGCGAATTGCGGGCGATCGGTGCGGGAAAGACGCGCCTCGGCGAGCTGCAGCGCGAGCAGCGCGGCGCGCACGTTGCGCGCGAGCTGCAGCTGCTGCGAGGCGATCGCGAGCACCTGCTCGATCTCGGCGAGCTGCCATTCGTCGCGATTGCGCGACAGGTCCTGGTAGAGCGCCTCGAGGGCAAGCTGCTGGCTTTGCGACTCCGCGAGCCGCGCCTCGAGTTGCGCCACCCTGCCCTGGGCGTCGCGCAACGCTTCCTGCGCCTGGCGCGACAGCAGGCGCGCCTCGCGGGCATCGGACTCGATCTCGTGCAGCCGGCGCGCCAGCTCTTCCTGCGTGGCGCCGATGCGATGGCGCGCATCGAGCCAGGAAAGACCCGCCAGCCCCGCGGCAAGCACCACCGCCAGGAGCGCGAGCACCATGGTCCTCGACAGGCGCGTGGCGGGTTCAGTCTCGCTCATCAAAATATGCTACCAGCCGCTCGATCATCTCGTCGTCGCCGGCACCCGCCACGACCAGCTCGCGCAGGCCGCGGCTGCGCGCGTGGGCCGATACGCGCTGGTGCGGCACGAAAAGCGGCAGGGCGGCGCTGAGCTGCGGCCCCGTCATGGCGATGAAATTGTCGAGCGCCTCGGCGGACGACAGCGTCACCGCATGAACTTGACCCGCGCGCCACGAGGCGAGCAATGGAGCAGCATCGGTGACCGGCCGCACGCGCCGATAGCACTCGGCGTATTCGACGCGCGCGCCGCGCGCCGCGAGCGTCTCGCCAAGCAGCGCCCGGCCGCCTTCACCGCGCACGATGAGAACGCGCTTGCCGCGCAGGTCTTGCATCTCAGGCAGCGCAGCCAGGGCTTCACTATCGGCGCCGACGGATGGTGCAATCACCGGCGCCACGCCTGCGCGCTCGAGCTCGCGGCGCGTGCCGGAGCCGACCGCTGCCGCGGTCACGCCGCGCGGCCACGGCGAAATTGCAGGCAACGACACGCGCACCGCCGATGGGCTGATGAACACCGCGATGTTGAAATCCGCAAGCTGTGCGAGGGCCGCCGGGGCGGGAAGCGGCTGGATCTCGATCGCCGGGAAGACGAAGGCCCGTGCGCCGCGGCGCTCGAGGAGGCGTGCGAATGGTTCGGCCAGCTCGCGTGGACGCGTGACAACGATGCCGCGCCCAGCAAGGCTCATTGGAGTGATTGCAGGATTGCCTCTGCGCCCTGATCGCGCAGCGCCTGCGCGGCCGCCGCGCCGACAGCTTCCGGGTCGGTGCCGTCGGTTTGCACGCGCACCACGCGGCGTCCGTCCGCCGATGCAACCAGAGCGCTGAGCCTTAGCCGGCCGTCGCTGATCACGGCATAGGCGCCCAGCGGCAGCGCGCAGCTGCCGCCGAGCGCGCGGCTCACGGCGCGTTCGGCGCGCACGCATCGGGCCGTGGGCGCGTCGCCCAGCACTTGCAAGGTTCTGACAAGATCGGCGCGGGCCGCAAGGCATTCGATGCCCAGCGCGCCCTGCCCGGGCGAAGGCAGGCTTTCCTCGACGCTAAGGCGGCCGCGGATGCGATCGGCTAGGCCGAGGCGCACGAGTCCCGCCACCGCGAGCACGATGGCGTCGTATTCGCCGCGATCGAGCTTCGCGATGCGCGTCTCGACATTGCCGCGCAAGAGGCGCAGCTCGAGCGCCGGGTGGCGCTCCTTGACCTGCGCGCTGCGCCGCAGGCTGGAGGTGCCGAGGACCGCCCCCGCGGGCATCTCCGCAAGCGCCGCGAAGCGGTTGGAGACGAAGGCATCGCGCGGATCCTCGCGGGCGCTGATGGCAGCCAGCGTGAAGCCCGCCGGCAGCTCGGCCGGCACATCCTTCATCGAATGCACCGCGAGGTCGGCGCGCCCGTCGGTCATCGCGGTCTCGAGCTCCTTCACGAAGAGCCCTTTGCCGCCGGCCTGGTCGAGCCGGCGGTCGACCAGCTCGTCGCCGCTCGTCGTCATGGGCAGCAGCTCGACGGCGAGCCCGGGGTGAAGCGCCTGCAGACGTGCTCTTACGTGCTCGGCCTGCCACAGCGCGAGGCGGCTGCGGCGCGTCGCGATCACCAGCCGCTTCATGGACGATCGGCGATCAGCTCTCGCACCGCGGGCCACTGCCGGCGGCTCACCGGCAGCCGTTCGGCGTAGCCGTCGAGCACGACCTGCCAGCGCGCCTCTTCTTCGCCCGCCCCGGTGCGCTCGAAGCCGCGGATCGCGCTGCGTGCGACGAGGCAGTTGCGGTGAATGCGCACAAACGGCTCGCTGAACTCGCGCTCGAGAGCGATCAGCGATTCCTCGATCAGGTGCTCGCGCTCGCGCGTGCGCACGGTGACGTACTTCTGCTCGGCGCGCAGAAAGAGGATGTCGCGCACCGGCACGAGCACGATGCGATGGCGCTCCGCGACCGACAGGTATTCGCGCGGCGCGTCGGCCGCGCGCGCCAGGCTCTCGCGCCGCGGCGGGCCGGCGGTGGCCGCTTTCTTCAGCGCAGCGGCGAGGCGCGAAGCGCGCACCGGCTTGAGAAGGTAGTCGAGCGCGTTTAGCTCGAAGGCTTCCAGCGCGTGCTTGTCGTGCGCGGTGACGAAGATCACCGCGGGGGCGTTCTCCAGGCCGCCGAGGTGCCGCGCGAGCTCGAGCCCGTCCATCCCCGGCATGCGGATGTCGAGCAGCAGCACCTGCGCGCCGCTGGCGGGCAGGCGCTCGAGCGCCTCGACCCCGTTGCGCGCCTCGCCGGCCACGGCGGTGGGCACTTCAGCCGCGATGTCCTGCAGCAGCTCCTTCAGGCGCTCGCGGGCCGGGCTCTCATCGTCGGCGAGGAAGACGCGGATCATGTGCGCCGGTAAGGTACCTCTATTTCGACGCGATAGCGCCCATTGGCGATGCGCGTTTCGAGCCGCGCCTCGGCGTCGAAGAAGAGCGCCAGCCGTTCGCGGATGTTCTCGAGCGCCATGCGATTGCCGCTGCGCTGCCCGCCGGTCTCCAGGTGCGGGTTCTCGATCGTGGCATGCACCCGGTCGCCGCGCCGCTCGATGCGCACCAGCACGTCGCCGACACCGGTGCCGGGCTCCACGCCGTGATACACCGCATTCTCGAGCAGGGGCTGCAGCACCATCGGCGGCAGCAAAGCGTCCGATGGCGCGGCGTCGAGCTCCCAGCTGACGCGCAGCCGATCGCCCAGGCGCAGCTGCTCGATGTCGGCGTAGCGCTCGAGGAGCGCGATTTCGTCGGCGAGGCGCACGAACTGGCGCGCGTCGGACATCAGCGTGCGGAAAAGGTCGGCGATATCCTCGAGCGCGCGCTCGGCGCGTTTCGGATCGCGCCGGATGAGCGCCAGCACCGCATTCAGGCTGTTGAACAGGAAGTGCGGCCGGATGCGCGCCTGCAGCGCCTGCAGGCGCGCCTCGGCGAGCGCCGGCGAGAACGCCTTGGTATGCAGCCGGAAGTAGGCCAATAGCGCCGTCGCCACCAATAAGGTAATGACCACTGTGCGCGACAGGCTCGGCACCGCCTCCGTCGCGACCGTGCGCACCATGGCGTTATACGCACCCGCGAGCACGCCCGCGAGCACGATCACGATGGCGCCACCGATCCAATAGGGCAGCCGCGCGATCAACCCCGAAGCCGCGAACAGCACCATCAGCTCGATCAGCAGCAGCGGCTCGAGGAACGCCGCGGCGTGGATGAAGCGATCGACCGCCGGCGCGACCGCGGGCGCGGCGTAGAACGTGCCGGCGAGTGCCAGCGCGTTGACGCCGACCAGCACGCGCGCCATCACCGCCAGGTTGCGGAAATCCGGCAGCAGGTCCGGATAGGTGTTTTGCCTTATACTCGGCATGGTTACAAACAATTCTTAAACTGCATTCAAAGCTGATTGTGCGAGCATGGCCACTAAGAGGCAACCTTGGTCCGGCCGCTTCAGGGAGCCTGTCGACGAGCGCGTGAAGCGCTTTGGCGCCTCGGTCGGCTTCGACCAGCGTCTCGCCAAGCAGGACATCGCCGGATCGCTTGCCCATGCACGCATGCTCGCGGCGGCCGGCATCATCACGAAGCGCGATCTTACGGCCATCGAGCGCGGCCTCGCCCAAGTGCGCCGCGAGATCGAAAGCGGCCGCTTTGCCTGGTCGCTCGACGCCGAGGACGTGCATCTCAACATCGAGCGACGCCTGACCGCGATCGCCGGCGAGGCGGGCAAGCGGCTGCATACCGCGCGCTCGCGTAACGACCAGGTCGCAACCGACCTGCGCCTCTGGCTGCGCGAGGAAATCGACGCGATCGACGCTGCGGCGGTGCGCCTGATGCGCGCGCTCATCGGGCAGGCCGAGCGCCACGCGGCGCTGGTGATGCCGGGCTTCACGCATCTCCAGGTGGCGCAGCCGGTGACCTTCGGGCATCACCTGCTGGCGTATGTCGCGATGCTCGAGCGCGATCGCGCGCGCCTCGCGCAGTGCCGCGCGCGCGTCAACCAGCTGCCGCTCGGCGCCGCTGCGCTTGCCGGAACCAGCTTTCCGATCCAGCGCGAGCGCGTCGCCAAGGAGCTGGGCTTCGAGGGGCTGGCCGAGAACTCCATCGACGCGGTCTCGGATCGCGACTTCGCGATCGAGTTCGCAGCCTGCGCGGCGCTCGCGATGATGCATCTGTCGCGCCTCGCGGAGGAGATCGTGCTCTGGTCGAGCCCGCGTTTCGGCTTCGTGCGCCTGCCCGAAGGCTACTGCACCGGCTCGTCGATCATGCCGCAGAAGAAGAACCCGGACGTCGCCGAGCTGGTGCGCGGCAAGAGCGCGCGCGTCTTCGGCAGCCTGGTCACGCTGCTGGCGCTGATGAAGGCGCAGCCGCTCGCCTACAACAAGGACAACCAGGAAGACAAAGAGCCGCTGTTCGACGCCGTCGACACGGTGAAGGATTGCCTGGCGGTGATGGCCGGCCTCGTCTCCGGCCTGAAGCCGGTGCCGGCGGCGATGCGCGCCGCAGTGCTCGAAGGCCATGCCACCGCGACCGATCTCGCCGACTACCTGGTGCGCAAGGGCGTCGCTTTTCGCGACGCGCACGAGGTCGTGGCGCGCGCGGTGCGCGAGGCCGAGCGCAAGGGCGTGGATCTCGCCGCGCTGCCGCTCGCCCGGCTGAAGAGCTTTTCCAAGGAAATCGGACCCGACGTGAAGCGCGTGCTCTCGCCGCAAGGCTCGCTCGACTCGCGCAGCCATCCCGGCGGCACCGCGCCGGCGGCGGTCCGGCAGGCGATCGCCCGCGCGCGCAAACGCCTGGCGCAATGACCGGCCGGGAGCCGCTCCAGCAGATCGGCAAGTACCCCGTCCTGCGCAAGCTCGGCGAGGGCGCGACTTCCGAAGTGTTCCTCTGCAGCGATCCGTTCAACGCGCGCGAGGTGGCGATCAAGGTCGTCACGCCGGACGCGTTCACCGACCCGGAGCGCGGCTACGCCTACAAGAAGCTGTTCCTCACCGAGGCGTCCCTCGCCGGCAAGTTGCAGCATCCGCACATCTGCTCGATCCACGACGCGGTCGCCGACGAGGCGCTGCATTACATCGTCATGGAGTACGTGGCCGGCGGCACGCTGGAGCGCTTCTGCAAGAGCGAAAAGCTGCTCGCCCCCGAGCTGATCGTCGAGACCATCTTCAAGTGCACCCGCGCGCTCGAGTACGCGCACCGGCTCGGCATCACGCACCGCGACCTCAAGCCGGCCAACATCCTGGCCGCGAGCGAGACCGACGTGAAGATCACCGACTTCGGCACCGCGCTGATCGCCTCCAGCACCACCACCCAGCTCGGCGCGGTCGGCTCGCCGGCCTACATGTCGCCTGAGCAGGTGCGGGAGTTGCCTCTCGATCACCGCACCGACATCTACTCGATCGGCGTCGTCATGTACCACCTGCTGACCGGACGGCTGCCCTTCCAGGCGGGGAGCAATTTCGCCCTCCTCTACCAGATCGCCAACGCCGACCCGCAGCCGCCCTCCTCGCTGCGGCCCGGCGTGCCGCCGGGCGTCGACGCCATCGTGCTGCGCGCCATGGCCAAGGACCCCGGGCATCGCTTCCGCACCTGGGAGGAGTTCTCGATGCAACTGGTCAATGCCTTCCGCGCCGAGCGGGCGAGCGCGCGCAAAGCCCAGGTCTTCAGCGACTCGGACCGCTTCGAGACCCTGCGCAAGCTGCCGTTCTTCGCCGACTTCTCCGACGCCGAGCTCTGGGAAGTGGCGCGCATCGCCGCCTGG
>DASWER010000476.1:0-1677 GCA_036394655.1 Burkholderiales bacterium | reverse complement strand
CCTGGTCCAGGAAAACGGACCCGAGCGCCCGGATTTCAAGATGAAGCTCTTCGCCGACATGGACGACGCCACGCCGCCCGATTCGCTCATCGCCTCGAGCTCATCGGGCATCACGCCCAGCGTCATGCAGTCGAAGTGCCGGTTTCCCGAGCGCGTCCTCGTCGGACACCCGTTCAATCCGCCGCACATCATTCCGCTGGTCGAGGTCGTGGGCGGCGCGGAGACTTCTCCAGCGGCGCTCGCGCAGGCGATGAAGTTCTACGCCGCGATCGGCAAGAAGCCGATCCTGCTGCGCAAGGAAATGCCCGGCCACGTCGCGAACCGGCTGCAGCTCGCGCTCTACCGCGAAATCCTCTACCTGATCGAGCAGGACGTGCTGAGCGTCGCCGACGCCGACGACGCGGTGAGCTGGGGCCCCGGGCTGCGCTGGGGCGTCATGGGTCCCAACCTGCAGTTTCACCTCGCGGGCGGCAGCGGCGGGATCCAGCATTTCCTGGAAGGCGTGTTCGCGGGCCTCGCGCCGGTGTTCAAGTCGCTCGGCGACCCGTCCATCAACGCCGAGCTGAAGCAGAAGATCGCCCAGGGCGTGCTGAAGGAAGCGGGCCCCCGGTCCGTCGACCAGCTGGCCGAGAAGGAAAACGAGGTGCTCGTCGGCCTCCTCAGCCTGCGGGCGCAGCACGCGTGAGCCTGCCGCGCGTAGTGATCGTGGGCGGCGGCTTCGGCGGCCTCGCCACCGCCGAGGCGCTCAGGCATGCGCAGGCCGAGGTCATCCTGATCGACCGCACCAATCACCACGTCTTTCAGCCGCTGCTCTATCAGGTGGCAACCTCGGCGCTGGCGCCGGCGCAGATCGCGGTGCCGATTCGCGGCGTGCTCGGGAAACAGCGCAACACCACGGTGATCCTCGGCGAGGTGACCGGTGTCGACACGGCTCGGCGCTCTGTCATCGTCGAGACGGCAGACCGGCACGGCGTGCCGGTGGCCTACGACTATCTGGTGCTCGCGACCGGCGTGCGGCACAGCTACTTCGGGCACGACGAGTTCGAGACATTTGCGCCCGGCCTGAAAGGCCTCGCGGACGCCGTCGGCATCCGCAACCGCATCCTGCGCGCGTTCGAGCAGGCGGAAGCTGCGGAAGATCCCGCGCTGCAGCGCGATCTGCTGACGTTCGTTCTGGTCGGCGCGGGTCCTACCGGAGTGGAGATGGCGGGCGCGATCGCCGTGCTGGTGCGCACCACGCTGCGCGCGGAATTCCGTCGGATCGATCCCGCCGCTGTGCGCATCGTGCTCCTCGACCGCGCGCCGCGTGTGCTGGGCACGTTCTCGGAGGAGCTGTCGCAAGCGGCGCAAGAGCGGCTCAAGCGGCTAGGCGTCGAGCTGCGCCTGGGCGCGGGCGCGGATCGCATCGATGCGGACGGCGTGACCGCGGGCAGTGAACGGATCGCAGCCAAGACCGTGATCTGGACCGCCGGCGTCGCTCCCTCGCCGGCAGGCAAGTGGCTGAACACGACGACCGACCGCGCCGGGCGCGTGCTCGTCGGGCCCGATCTCACCGTGCCGGCTCGGCCGGAGATCTTTGTCGTCGGCGACACCGCTTCGCGCGAGCAGGACGGCAAGCCACTGCCCGGCGTCGCGCAGGTGGCGCTCCAGCAGGGACGCTACGCGGGTCGCGCGATC
>DASWER010000475.1:0-11454 GCA_036394655.1 Burkholderiales bacterium | reverse complement strand
CAAGTACAAGTCCTGGCTCGAGGAAATGAAGAGCCGCGACTACAGCTTTTCCGCCTTTCCGGTCGACGTCGTCGACTACGAATCGTGCTCGCGCCAGTGCGCGGCGATCCAGCGCGACGTCGGCCAGATCGACATCCTGGT
The DNA here is from genome assembly GCA_036394655.1 of Burkholderiales bacterium. Lineage (GTDB taxonomy): Bacteria > Pseudomonadota > Gammaproteobacteria > Burkholderiales > SG8-39 > SCGC-AG-212-J23. The sequence continues at coordinate 11,313 of DASWER010000475.1, read as the reverse complement.
GAACAACGCCGGCATCACGCGCGACATGACCTTCAAGAAGATGACCAAGGCCGACTGGGACGCGGTGATGCGCACCAACCTCGACTCGTGCTTCAACATGACCAAGCAGGTGATGGACGGCATGGTCGATCGCAACTGGGGCCGCATCATCAACGTCTCGTCGGTGAACGGGCAGAAGGGCGCCTTCGGCCAGACCAACTACTCGGCGGCGAAGGCCGGCATCCACGGCTTCACCAAGGCGCTGGCGCTGGAAGTCGCGCGCAAGGGCGTCACCATCAACACCATCTCGCCCGGCTACATCGGCACGAAGATGGTGACGGCGATCCCGAAGGAAATTCTCGATACCAAAATCCTGCCGCAGATCCCGATCGGGCGCCTGGGCAAGCCCGACGAGGTCGCCGGCCTCATCATCTACCTGTGCTCCGAGGAAGCGGCGTTCGTTACTGGCGCCAACATCTCCATCAACGGCGGCCAGCACATGTACTAAGGCATAGGGTATTAAGGAAGGAGTAGACTAAGTCTGTGGCACTCCCCGAACCGAAGCCCAAGATGGAACACCAGCTCCGGCTGATCAAGAAGTATCCGAACCGGCGCCTGTACGACACCAAGACGTCGAGCTACATCACGCTCGCCGACGTCAAGCAGATGGTCCTCAAGCAGGAGGAATTCCAGGTGGTCGACGCGAAGAGCGGCGACGACCTGACGCGCGCCATCCTGCTGCAGATCATCCTCGAGGAGGAGTCGGGCGGCATGCCGCTGTTCTCCTCCGAGCTCCTGTCGCAGCTGATCCGCTCCTACGGCAACGCGATGCAGGGCATGATGGGCTCGTACCTCGAGCGCAACATCCGCGCGTTCCAGGACATCCAGACCGCGCTGCAGGACCAGTCGAAGCGCATGTACGGCGACAACTCGCGCGCCTCGCAAGAGCTCTGGTCGCAGTTCATGAACCTGCAGGGTCCGGCGATGCAGAGCCTGATGCAGGCCTACATGGAGCAGAGCCAGAAGATGTTCCAGCAGTTCCAGGATCAGATGCAGAACCAGGCCCGCAACATGTTCACCGGTATTTCCTTCCCCGGTTTCCCCTCTGGCCAGCAAAAGAGCGACAAGAGCGACACCGAGAAGTAGTCCCAAGGTAGGCTTCGTTTCCCTCGGATGTCCGAAGGCGCTCGTAGACTCCGAGCGCATCCTCACGCAGCTGCGCGCTGAGGGCTATGCCACTTCTCCCAGCTATGACGATGCCGACCTGGTGATCGTCAACACCTGCGGCTTCATCGACGCGGCAGTCGAGGAATCGCTCGACGCGATCGGCGAAGCGCTCGCCCAGAACGGAAAAGTGGTGGTCACCGGCTGCCTCGGCGCGAAGGAAGGCGTGGTCGCCAAGGTCCATCCCTCGGTGCTCGCGATCACCGGCCCGCATGACACCGAAAGCGTGATGCGGGCGGTGCACCAGCACCTGCCGAAGCCGCACGATCCGTACATCGACCTGGTGCCGCCGCAGGGAATCAAATTAACGCCGCGGCACTACGCCTATCTGAAAATTTCCGAAGGCTGCAATCATCGCTGCACCTTCTGCATCATTCCGTCGATGCGCGGCAATCTGGTCTCGCGCCCGATCGCGCAGGTGGTGCAGGAAGCCGAGAACCTGGTGAAGGCCGGCGTCAAGGAGCTGCTGGTGATCTCGCAGGACACGAGCGCGTATGGCGTCGACGTCAAATATCGCACCGGCTTCGTCAACGGTCGCCCGGTGCGGACCAAGATGACCGACCTGTGCAAAGCCCTCGGCGAGCTCGGCGTATGGGTGCGCCTGCACTACGTCTATCCGTATCCGCACGTCGACGAGGTGATTCCTCTCATGGCCGAGGGCAAGATCCTGCCGTACCTCGACGTGCCGTTTCAGCATGCGAGCCCGCGGATTCTTCGCCTGATGAAACGCCCGGCGAGCGCCGAGAAGGTGCTCGAGCGCATCCGCGCCTGGCGCACGCTCTGTCCCGACATCACCATCCGCTCGACGTTCATCGCCGGCTTTCCCGGCGAGACCGAGGCCGAATTTGCCGAGCTGCTCAGCTTCCTCGAAGAAGCGCAGCTCGACCGCGTCGGCTGCTTCGCCTATTCGCCGGTCGAGGGCGCCGCAGCCAATGCGCTGCCCGACCCGGTGCCCGAGGAGCTGAAGGAAGAGCGGCGCGCGCGCTTCATGGCGTTGCAGGCGAAAATCAGCGCGGCCAAGCTGCAGCGCAAGGTGGGCAGGACACTCAAGGTGCTGATCGACGAGGCGGGCGTTGGGCGATCCAGCGCGGATGCCCCGGACATCGACGGCGTGGTGCGTTTCAAAGGCGGAAAGAGCGGTGAATTTGCCGACGTGCTGATCCAGCGCGCCGACGAGCATGATCTACACGGGAGAAGGCTATGACGGAAGTAATGGTGGTCGCGGCAGCACGCACGGCAATCGGCGATTACGGCGGTGCGTTCAAGGAAGTGCCGCCGACGAAGCTCGGCTCGATCGCGATCAAGGAGGCGCTGTCGCGCGCCAAGCTCGATCCGGCCGGCGTCGGCCATGTGGTGATGGGCAGCGTGATCCATGGCGAGGCGCGCGACATGTACCTGTCGCGCGTTGCCGCGCTCGATGCCGGCATCGCGGTCGGCACGCCTTGCCTCACGGTGAATCGCCTGTGCGGCTCGGGCTTGCAGGCGATCGTCTCGGCCGCGCAGCACATCCTGCTCGGCGACTGCACCACGGCGGTGGCGGGCGGCGCCGAGAGCATGAGCCGCGCCGCCTACATGCTGCCTTCGGGGCGCTGGGGCCAGCGCATGGGCGATGCGCCGGCGATCGACGCGATGACCGCGGCGCTGCACGATCCGTTCGGTCACGGCCACATGGGCGTCACCGCCGAGAACATCGCCGCCAAATACGGCTTCACGCGCGAGCAGCAGGACCAGTACGCGGTGGAGTCTCATCGCCGCGCCGCCAAGGCGATCGACAGCAAGTACTTCGACAGCCAGATCGTTCCGGTCGAGCTCAAGTCGCGCAAAGGCGTGGAGCAGTTCACCACCGACGAGCATGTGCGCAAGGAAGCGAGCATGGCGGACATGGCGAAGCTCAAGACCGTGTTCAAGAAGGACGGCACGGTCACGGCCGGCAACGCGTCGGGCCTCAACGATGCCGCGGCGGCGGTCGTGCTGATGGAGGCGAAGGCGGCGCAAAACGCCGGCGCCAAGCCGCTGGCGAGGCTCATCGCCTATGCGCACTCGGGCGTTGAGCCGCAGCTCATGGGACTCGGGCCCATACCGGCGGTGAAGCGCGTGTTCGAAAAGGCCGGGCTCAAGCCGTCCGACATGGACGTCGTCGAGTCGAACGAGGCGTTCGCCGTGCAGGCGATGGCGGTGACCAAGGACCTCGGCCTCGACCCGGCGAAGGTCAACCCGAACGGCGGCGCGGTCGCGCTCGGCCATCCGATCGGCGCCACCGGCGCGATCCTGACGGTGAAGGCGCTCTACGAGCTCGAGCGCACGAAGAAGCGCTACGCGCTGGTCACCATGTGCATCGGCGGCGGGCAGGGTATCGCCGCGATCTTCGAGAGGGTTTGAAGGTCTGAGCCGCAAACCCCGCATCGGTCTCGCGCTCGGCGCCGGCAGCGCGCGAGGCTGGGCGCACATCGGGGCGATTCGCGCCCTCGAAGAGCACGGCGTGAAGCCCGATCTCATCTGCGGCACCTCGATCGGAGCGCTGGTCGGCGCGGTGTACGCTTCCGGGGAGCTCGACCAGCTCGAGTCCTGGGTCACGGGGCTCGAATGGACCCAGGTGGTGCGCCTGATGGACCTCACCTGGAAGGGCGGCCTGATCCGCGGCCAGCGCCTGTTCAACCTGTTCCGTGCCACGTTCCAGGACCGCGACATCTCCGAGCTGCCTGTGCCGTTCGGTGCGATCGCGACGGAACTGAGTTCCGGCCGCGAGATCTGGCTGCGCGAGGGCAAGCTGCTCGACGTGGTGCGCGCGTCGATCGCAACCCCCGGGCTTTTCACGCCGGTGATCTACCACGGCACGGTGCTGGTCGACGGTGGCCTGGTGAACCCGGTTCCCGTCTCGATGTGCCGCGCGTTCGGCGCCGAGATCGTGATTGCGGTGGATCTGAGCTGGGGCAAGCTCGGTGCCTACCGCAACATGGGGCGCGAGCTGCCGGCGGCGCCGCCGCAGGAGCCGGGCTGGCGCGAGCGCCTGCGCGCCCGGTGGCTTAGCGCGCTGCGCGCGAAGGGCGAAGAGCCGGCGATCCCGTCGATCTTCGAGGTGTTCAACACCGCGCTCGACATCGTCGAGCAGCGCGTCGCGCGCAGCCGCCTTGCGGGCGAGCCGGCCGACGTGCTGATCACGCCGCTGCTGCCGAACTTCGGCGCGATGGAATACCACCGCGCCAAGGAAGCGATCGCCGAGGGGCGCGCCGCGGTCGAGCGGATGATGCCGCTCATCCAGCAGGTCATTCTCTAGCTGTGGAAATCAGCCTGCCGGTGACGCTCGCGGTCCTGGGAGCGGCGCTGCTGCACGCGTCGTGGAACGTGCTGGTCAAGTCGGGCGCGGACAAGGAGCTCGAGACGATCAACATTGCGCTCGGCTCCGGGCTGATTGCGCTCGTCGTCGCGATCTTTCTGCCGGCGCCGGCGCGAGTGTCGTGGCCCTGGGTCGCCGGCTCGGCGCTGGTGCACATCCTGTACTTCGTGTTCCTCGCCGGCGCCTACCGCTGGGGCGAGCTCTCCTATACCTATCCGGTGATGCGCGGCGGCGGACCGATGATCGTCGCGCTGGTCGGCGCGGTGGTGCTAGGCGAGGTGCTGCCGCTCGGCGCAACCTTCGGCATCCTGATGATCTGCGCTGGCGTCTTCGGCTTCGCAGCGGGCAAGCACGACGGGCGCGCGACCGCGTTCGCGCTGGCCAATGCCGTGGTGATCGCGGCGTACACGCTGATCGACGGGCAGGGGGCGCGGCTCTCGGGCGCGCCGGTGAGCTATACGCTGTGGTTCTTCGCCGCCAACGGCGTCGTCATCCTGCTCTATGGCTGGCTGCGCCGCGGCGCCGCGGTCGGCAGCTATTTCCGCCGCAACTGGCGGCGCGCCATGATCGGCGGCAGCTGCGCAGTGGGCGCCTACGGCATCGCGCTGTGGGCGATGACGCGGGCGCCGATCGCCGTGGTGGCGGTGCTGCGCGAGACCTCTGTGGTCTTCGCCGCTGTCATCGCTTTTTTTGTCCTGAAGGAACAGCTGACGCGCCGGCGGCTCGTCGCCACCGGCGCGGTGTTGATTGGACTCGTCGCTCTGAAGCTTTAGACCGGCTGCAGCCTGCCCTCGTAAAGACGGACGCGGTCGCCCTGGTGCCAGAACGGCTGCGCTTCGCTCGCGAAGGTTTGCGTCGTGCCGTCGTCGTAGCGCACCGTCAATTCCCAATGCTTGGTGGCGCGCGCCTGCTTCTCGACCTGGTTGCCGACGAAGGCGCCGCCTGCTGCGCCCAGTATGGTGACCAGCTTGTTGTGATCGCCGATGTTGTGGCCGAGCACCGCGCCGGCAAGGCCGCCGCCGACTGCGCCGACGCCCTTGGCATCGCCTTTCTGCTCGACTTCACGCACTGACTGCACGATGCCGAGCAAGCCGGGGTTGACGATCGGCTGCGGCGCCTGCGCTACCGGGGGCGGCGGCGGCGCGTAAGCCGGCACTTCGGCGGCGGCGACGTGCTGCACCGGTTTCGGCTTCGCCGCTACGTGCTTCTTCACCGGCTGCGGAGCCGGCATGGCTTCCGGTGCGGGTGCCGGCGCGGGCTCGACGATCGCCGCGGACGTCTGCACCGCGGCGACCGGCGTGGGCTCGCTCACGGCGCCCTTCGAGTGCGGGAGCAGCCCGGTGAGCGCGGCGATGCCCACCGCCGAGAAAAGGGTTAATGAAATCGCCGCCAGCGTCAGCAGCGGGTGCAGCTTCTTGGTGTTGGTTTCCATCGCGTCTTCCTCCTGTGTGTTTCGCGAACGTCCACAGGTTACGGACGCCGCCCACCCGCTACGGTGAGCATTGGTTACCAGATGTAACGAGTGTCAAGACTCCGGCCGCATGTGCGGGAACAGGATGACATCGCGGATGCTTGCACTGTCCGTCAGCAGCATCACCAGGCGGTCGATGCCCAGGCCCATGCCGCCCGCGGGCGGCATGCCGTATTCGAGCGCGCGGATGTAGTCGGCGTCGTAGTACATCGCCTCCTGGTCGCCGGCTTCCTTCATGCGCGCCTGCTCGAGGAAGCGCGCCGCCTGGTCCTCGGGATCGTTCAGCTCCGAGAAGCCGTTGGCGATTTCCTTGGCGTCGATGAAAAGCTCGAAGCGGTCGGCGAGCTCGGGGTCCGAGTCGCGCCGCCGCGAGAGCGGCGACACCTCGGCCGGGAAATCGGTGACGAAGGTCGGCTGCACCAGGTGCTTCTCCGCCAGCGTCTCGAAGAGCATCAGCTGCAGCGCGCCCCAGCCTTGCTGTCTGCCGTGCTCGACCTTCAGCTTTGTCAGCTGAGCGGATAGAAACGCGCGATCGCGCAGGTCGCCCTGCACGCCCTGCTGGCGCACCGCTTCCGCGATCGGCAGGCGCGCGAACGGCTTGCCGAGCTCGATGGTCTTTCCCTGGTAAGTGACCTGCGAGCTGCCCGCGGCGGCACGCACCAGGCGCTCGGTCAGGTCCATCATGTACTGCCAGTCCTCGTAGGCGGCGTAGCACTCGAGCATCGTGAACTCGGGATTGTGGCGCGTCGAGATGCCTTCGTTCCTGAAGTTGCGGTTGATCTCGAAGACGCGCTCCATGCCGCCGACGACCAGGCGCTTGAGATACAGCTCGGGCGCGATGCGCAGGAAGAGCTCCATGTCGAGCGCGTTGTGGTGCGTCTTGAACGGCCGTGCCGCCGCCCCGCCCGGGATCGGCTGCATCATCGGCGTCTCGACCTCGAGGTAGCCCTCGGCGCGCAGCACGTCGCGCATCGTCTGGATCACCTGGCTTCGCTTCAGGAACACGTCCTTGGACCCGGGCGTGACGATCAGGTCGACATAGCGCTGGCGGTAGCGCACTTCCTGGTCGGCCAGGCCGTGGAATTTTTCGGGCAGCGGGCGCAGCGCCTTGCTGATGAGGCGGATCGCCTTTGCGTTGACGGTGAGCTCGCCCTTCATCGTCCTGAACACCGTGCCTTCGGCGCCGACGATGTCGCCGAGGTCCCAGTGCTTGAAGTGCTCGTAGCCCGGCGTGTCCTGCGTGATGTAGAGCTGGATGCGGCCGCTGCCGTCCTGCAGCGTGGCGAAGCTCGCCTTGCCCATGACGCGCTTCAGCATCATGCGGCCGGCCACCACGGCAGGCGCCTGGTCTTTTTCCAGGTCCTCTTTGGAGAGCGCGCCGAAGCGCTGGTGCAGGTCCGCCGCCAGGTCCTTGCGGCGGAAATCGTTCGGGTAGGCGAGGCCCGCGGCGCGCAGCGCCTTCAGTTTCTCGCGGCGCTCTTCGGTGAGCTTGTTGTCTTCTTGTTCCAGTTAAACCCCCTGTTTCAGGCTGGCCTCGATGTAGTCGTCGAGATCGCCGTCCAGCACGCGCTGCGTGTCGCCCTTCTCGACGCCGGTGCGCAGATCCTTGATGCGCGACTGGTCGAGCACGTACGAGCGGATCTGGTGGCCCCAGGCGATATCGGTCTTCGATTCTTCGAGCTTGTTGTGCTCGGCCAGGCGCTTTCGCATCTCGAGGTCGTAGAGCTTCGACTTGAGCAGCGACATGCACTCGGCGCGGTTGCGGTGCTGCGAGCGGTCGTTCTGGCTCTGCACCACGATGCCGCTCGGCATGTGGGTGATGCGTACCGCGGATTCGGTCTTGTTGACGTGCTGGCCGCCGGCGCCGGAGGCACGATAGACGTCGACGCGCAGATCGGCGGGGTTGATGTCCACCTCGATCGACTCGTCGACCTCGGGATAGACGAACACGCTGGCAAACGAGGTGTGGCGCCGGGCGTTGGAATCAAAGGGGCTCTTGCGCACCAGGCGGTGCACGCCGGTCTCGGTGCGCAACTGGCCGTAGGCGTAGTCGCCGATGACCTTGAGCGTCGCGCTCTTGATGCCGGCCACTTCACCCGGCGTGTGCTCGAGCACCTCGGCGGTGAACCCCTTGCGGTCGCAGTACTTGAGATACATGCGCTCGAGCATGGCGGCCCAGTCCTGCGCCTCGGTGCCGCCCGAGCCCGACTGGATGTCGATGAAGCAGTTGTTCGGGTCGAGCGGATTGGAGAACATGCGGCGGAATTCGAGCGCCGCGACGTCCCTTTCCAGCTTATCCACGTCGGCGGCGACGCCGAGCACCGTCGCGTCATCGTTTTCGGAGCGCGCCAGCTGGAACAGCTCGGCGGCGTCGGCCAGGCTGGTGTCGACGCGGCGGATCGTGCCGACGGTGGCTTCGAGCGCCTTCTTTTCCTTGCCGAGGTCCTGCGCGCGCTGCGGGTTCTCCCACAGCTTGGGGTCTTCGAGCTCGCGGTTCAGCGCTTCGAGGCGCCGGGTCTTGGCGTCGAAGTCAAAGATACCTCCGCAGCTCCGCCGACCGCGCCTGCAGGTCGGAGAGGCTCGAGGCGATTTGATTGATGCGTTCCGCTTCCATTTATCTGGCTACCTTGTCTTCCCAATATAGGACCTCGCGGCGGAAATTAGATTCCGCCTCGGTGGCCTCGAGCGGCGCCACGGCCTCGCGCGCCGGGATCGACACCAGCGCCCTGCGCAACCCACCGCGCACCGTCGAGAGATAAAGCTGCACTTCGCCCGGCCGCTGCACCATGAACAGCACGTATTCGCCGTCGATGAACTGCGCGATGCGCAGCACCTCGTCCTCGCGGAAGCCGCGCTGCAGGGCATCGAGCAGCTCGGCGCCCGCGGCGCGCGGGATGCCCATCGCGTCGGCAACGTCGGCGCCGACATACCCCGGCACGCCGCGGCTCTTCAGCCAGCCGGCGATCGAGCGCAGGCCGGTGCTTTCGACGGTAGTCGTCGGTACCGCCGGTGCCGCAACCGCGCTCATGCCAACGCACGCCAGCACGGCGGCAAGCAAGCCTCGCATGGTCCCTCCCTTTCTTGGGACCTATTTTACGGGCTTGGGCGTGTACTCTTCAGCGATCTTGTCGTCGAAAAAGCTGGTCGGGTTCGGCGCCGCCATGAAGCGCCGGTAGACCTCGGGATAGACCCCGACGTACTGGTTGACCTGCCCGTTCGACATCTCGACTTCGAGCGTCTTCGTGGCCTCGTCGTAGCCCACGGAACGCAGCTTGGAAGAATTGACGCGCTTTCGCTGCATCAGACTTTTTCCACCCGGATCTTGGCGCCCGGCTTGATGCCGGCGAGCGCTTTCGCGTCGCCGACGATGCTGCCGAGCACGTTGCAGCGGCTCGCCAGCTTGGGGCGCTCGTCGGTCGAGATCGGCGTGCGGCCGAAGGGCAGCGCGAGCGCATCGCCCTCGGTCCAGAAGCACACCGTGCCCGGCTCTACGATCTGCCTGGCGTCGGATTCGAGCTTCGCGCTTACCGGCGTCGAGAAATACACCTCGTCGCCCCAGGTCTGCGCGGCGGCCTCGAAGGGCAGGGCGGCCGCGAGCGCCTGAACCGTGGGCGTGTCGCGCAGCTCCGCCTGGAGCACGACTTTACCTGCGGTGATGCGCAGCTTCATCCGCCCAGCGTTGCGGTCCAGGGTGTCTTGCCGTCGAGCATGCCCTCGATGGCGCTGCCTTTGACGGTGCCGGAGAACTCGCCCTTGCGGCCGGCGAGCTTGAAGGTCAGCTTGTCGCCGCGCAGCTTCACGTCCTCGAGCGGCACGTCGTGCCCGTCGAGGCGCACGCTGCCCGAGACGCGCGTCAGCTGCTGCTTGAGCGAGAGCATCGCCGGCTGCTTGCTGATGGCGGGCGGCATGTGCGCTTCCCATTTGCCCGCGACCTTGGCCGGCACGATGTAGAGATAGATCAGCGTGGTGGTGACGCCGCTGATCTGCACCTTGTCCTCGAGGTCCATCTGCACGTATTTCTCGGGGATCCAGCCGGTGAGCGGATAGTCGTGCGACACGATGCGCGTGCCGGGCCTGAGCTCGCCGAGGAATTTTTCTTTCAGCATGTTGACCGTGTCCGGCAGCAGGTACATCGTAATCACGGTGGCCTGCGAGATGTCGGTCTTGAAGAGGTCGGCCTTCATGAACTTCACGCGGTCGGCCAGGCCCTCTTTCTGCGCCGCCTCGTTGGCGCGCTTCACCAGGTCTTCCTTGATCTCGACGCCGAAGCCGCGCGCGCCGAACACCTTCGCCGCAGTGAGCACGATGCGGCCGTCGCCCGAGCCGAGGTCGATCAGGAAGTCGTTCGCGCTGACGTCGGCGTAGCGCAACATGTCGGAGACCACGCTTTGCGGCGAAGGCACGTAGGGCCCCGCGTCCTTGAAGGGCTGCAGGTCGGCGGCGGTGGCGGTATTGAGACTCAGTAGCATGGCGGCGGCGAGGCGCATCATGATTCGACGTGCTCCACGTTGAGCTGGACTGACTTCAGTCCGTTGAATTCGTTCACGCTGAGGCGGTAGGCGGCGCGCATCCGTCCCGGCAGGGGATCGAGCGCGCCGAAGCGCATCGCTTCGAATCGCCGCCCGTCCTTGGCGAGCACCAGCTTCAGGTGCCGCTCGCCGACGACGCGCTGGCTTTCGACGGCGAATGTATCGCAGAAGAGCGGCTGCGGAAAGCCTTGACCCCAGATGCCGTGTTCCAGCATGCGCGCGATGTCGAGCGTGCAGTAAGCCTGCTCCAAGGTGCCGTCGGTTTCCACCGTGCGCGTGCGCGCCGAGGCGGGCAGGGTCTCCTCCAGCGCCTGCTCGAACGAGGCTGCGAAGCGCGCGTATTCCGACTCGGCGATCGTCAGCCCGGCGGCCTGCGCATGGCCGCCGAAGCGCACGATCAGGCCGGGGGCGCGCTTGGCGACCAGATCGAGGCAGTCGCGCAAGTGCAGTCCCGGCACCGAGCGTCCCGAGCCTTTGAGGTTTTTGCCATCGGCGGCGCGCGCGAAGCAGATCACCGGCTTGTGCAGGCGGTCCTTGAGCCGCGAAGCGAGGATGCCGACCACGCCCTCGTGCCAGTCGGGCGCGAAGAACGTCGACTGGGCCTGCGCCTCCAGTGTTTTCAGCTTTTCCAGCGCCTGCTCGAGCATGCCGCTTTCGATCTTGCGCCGCTCGCCGTTCAGCCGGTCGAGCTCGCGCGCGCTGTTGGCGGCGCGCGCCTCGTCGTCGGTGATCAGGCATTCGATGCCGAGGCTCATGTCGGCGAGCCGGCCGGCGGC
>DASWER010000474.1:0-4866 GCA_036394655.1 Burkholderiales bacterium | reverse complement strand
GGTCCGCACGGCGGCTTGTTGGTGAAGACGCGCGCCGCTTCGAAGCGGTAGCGCGGCAGCTCGTAGGTCACCGTTTGCAGCGCGCCCGTATAGAACGTGCTGGCGACGCCATAGGAGCCGTAGGCGCCGCCGTCGACCAGCGTCTGCAGGTGCATCCCGGTGAGCTTGCCGTCGTTGGTGACGCCAGTGCGGAATTTCATTAGCACCGGATGACGGCCACGGTGCATGTAGAACACTTCCTCGCGGTTCAGACAGATCTTCACCGGCCGGCCGAGCAGCACCGCCGCCTTTGCCGCCACCATCTCGTGATTGCACACATCGCACTTGCCGCCGAAGCCGCCGCCGTTGGGCGTGGCGATCACGCGGATGTGGGAGGCCGGCATCTGCAGCACGCGCGCGAGGCAGCGGTGCACATAGTGCGGCACCTGGGTTGAAGACCAGAGCGTGAGCTTGCCGTCGGCATCAAGCGCGGCAAGGCAAGCGTGCTGCTCGATCGGCAGGTGCGTGTTGCCTTCGTAGAAAAACAGATCCTCGAACACATGATCGGACCCGGCGATCGCGGCATCGGCATCGCCGAACTGAAATGCCTGCAGGCGATGGATATTGCCTTGCTCGCTATACGCGTGAAGACGAGGCTCGGGCTTGGCGAGCGCTTCCTCCGGATTGCTGATGGTGTCGAGCGGCAGGTAGCGCACCTCGATCAGATCGAGCGCCTCGGTCGCCGTCTGCTCGTCCCGGGCGATGACGGCGGCGAGCGGGTCGCCGACGTAGCGCACATGCTTCGGCGCGAGCGGATATTCGTCCTGGCTGATCGGCAGGATGCCGAAGGTGACGGGGAAATCCTTGCCGGTGAGCACCAGATGCACGCCGGGATGCGCTTTTGCCTTTTCAACGCTAATTTCTTCAATCAACGCGTGTGCGTGCGGCGAGCGCAAAAGCTTCATGTGCAGCATGCGCGGCAGCACGACGTCGTCGGCGAAGCGCGTCTGGCCGGTGACCTTGGCGCGGCCGTCGACGCGCCGGCGCGGCTTGCCGATGACTTTCATGCCGCCGCCATCCGCTTCGCCGCCTCCTCGACCGCGTCCACGATCTGGTGGTAGCCGGTGCAGCGGCAGAGATTTCCGGAAATCGCTTCCTTGATGCGCTCGCGCGAAGGATTGGGCTCGCGCGCGAGCAAGGCCTTGGCGGTGAGCAGGATGCCGGGGGTGCAATAGCCGCACTGCGCCGCGCCGAGGTCGGCGAAGGCGGCCTGCAGCGGATGCAGCTCGGCGCCCGATTTCCACGATTCGGCGAGGCCCTCGACCGTATCGATCGCCCGGCCTTCGCACTCGAGGGCCAGCACCAGGCAGGAAAGCTGCGGCTCGCCATCGACCAGCACGGCGCAGGCGCCGCACTCGCCGAGCTCGCAGCCGTGCTTGGTGCCCGTCAGGCCAAGGTCTTCGCGCAGCACCTCGAGCAGGGTCTTATAGGGCGCGAAGGAGGTCTCGACGCTCTCGCCGTTCACCAGCAGTGCCAGATGCGCATGGCGCATTTGTTTGGGCCCCAAACTAATTGCCGCCACTCTACTCCGCTCCGGTGGTCGCGGAAAGTCCGGGTCGCGCACAGGGGTACGCTGGACTTAGAATTCTCACCCCCCTCCAAGGAGCCCCCATGAGTCTGCGCATTGGCGACACCGCACCGAATTTCCAGGCCGACACCACCGAAGGCCGCATCGATTTCCACCAGTGGATCGGCGACAAGTGGGCGGTGCTGTTCTCGCATCCCAAGGATTTCACGCCGGTGTGCACCACCGAGCTCGGCACCATGGCGAAGATGAAGGGCGAGTTCGACCGGCGCAATACGAAGATCATCGGCCTGTCGGCCGACCCGGTCGAAGACCACAAGAAATGGGCGAAGGACATCGAGGAAACGCAGGGCACCGCGCCCAACTACCCGATGATCGGCGACCCCGACCTGAAGGTCGCGAAGCTCTACGACATGCTGCCCGCCGAGGCAGTGCCGGGCAAGCGCACGCCCGCCGAGAACGCCACGGTGCGCACCGTGTTCCTTATCGGCCCCGACAAGAAGATCAAGCTGATGCTGTTCTATCCGATGACCACGGGTCGCAATTTCGACGAGGTGCTGCGCACGCTCGACTCGCTGCAGCTCACCGCGAAGCACAGGGTCGCCACGCCGGCGAACTGGAAACAGGGGCAGGACGTCATCATCGCCGGCTCAGTCAACGACGAAGAGGCGAAAAAGCTGTTCCCGAAGGGCTGGAAGGCGCCCAAACCCTATCTGCGGATCACCGAGCAGCCAAAGTAGAGGTACGGCCCGTTAACCGGTTGTAACAATTGGTCACCCCTTGGGCGGCACCCCGCGGTTACCCTGCTGTCCAAGGAGACGGAGCATTTATGAATAAACCGTCGAAACTGCTCATCGGCCTCGCCCTCGGCGCCGCTGCCGTCCTCGGCGCGAGCCCGGCTTTCGCCTGGCGCCACGGCGGTCCGCGAGTATCGATCGGCTTCGGATTCGGGCCCTATTGGGGTCCGGGCTGGGGCCCGGGTTATTGGGGAGCGCCGTACTACCCGTACTACCCGTATTACCCGGCACCCGCCTACTACCCGGCTCCGATCGTCGTCGCGCCACCGACGCCGACGCAATACGTCGAGCGCGAGCAGCCGATGCAATCAGGTTACTGGTATTACTGCGAGACTTCGCGCGGCTACTACCCCTACGTCAGGGAATGCCCGGGCGGCTGGAAGGCCGTGCCGCCGGCGCCCGCACCCGCACAATGAAGCTGGCCCTCATTCCCGCCGCAGGAATTGCATTGCTCGCCGGCTGCGCCACACCGCCGCCGTCCGGGCCGAGCGTGATGGTGCTGCCAGGCTCGACCAAGAGCTTCGACCAGTTCCGCTTCGACGACAACGACTGCCGCCAGTTTGCGTCCTCGCAGATCGGCGGTGCGACCGCGGCCCAGGCACAAACCGACAGCGCCGTGAAGAGCGCTGTGGTCGGCACTGCCATTGGCGCCGCCGCAGGCGGCCTGATGGGCGGCAACTCCGGCGCTGGTGTCGGCGCGGGTATCGGTCTTGCGGGCGGCGCACTCGCCGGGACCGGCGCCTCAAGCCAGTCGGCCTACGGTCTGCAACAGCGCTACGACTTCGGCTATCAGCAGTGCATGTACGCCAAAGGCCACCAGATTCCTTCGTCGGCACGCTACGCGCCGTATCGGCAACCAGCGCGCCAGGCCGCTCCGCCGCCGCCCCCGCCGCCTCCGGGCGCGCCGCCTCCCCCGCCCCCCGCGAGCTGATTACCTGAACTTCGGCATTACCTTGGAGGCAACGAGCTCCAGGGTGCGAAACGCCTCGGCATCGCTTGAGCCGCCGAAGTTGATCTGCATCGAAGGCTCGATGTCGCCGGCGAACTGATCGCGGCAGCGCTTCACCTGCTCGACGACATCGTCGGGCGTGCCGACAAAAGCGCCGCCCTGCTCGATGATTTTCTCCGGCGTGGTGGCGAGGATGCTGGCAACCATCTTGTCGTAGCCGGGGTACTGGTCCGACGACTTCCCCTGCCACGACTGCACCGCATCGGCGAAGGTCTCGAGGTAGCGCCTGCAGATGCGGCGGAATCCCGCCATCGCCTCATCGCGCTTCTCGGACACGTAGCAGAACTGCGCCACCTGGATCTGCTCGGCGCCAGCCTTGTGCCCGGATTCCTTCCACAGGCGCCGGTACATGCTTACGAACTCCTGCAGCGCCCCCGGCTTGCCGGCATAGGGCACGATCATCAGGTTGAAGCCGTTCTTCGCCGCATAGACGAAAGATTCCTCGGTGGAAATCGCGGCGATCCACACCGGCGGATGCGGCTTCTGGACCACGCGCGGCATCAGCCGCACGTCCTCCAGGTTCCAGTATTTGCCCTTGATGTTGACGCGCTCCTCAGTCCACATCCTGAGCATCATGCCGATCGCTTCCTCGAAGCGCTCGCGCGATTGCGACATCGGCACGCCGTAGACCTCGAACTCCTTGGGCAGGAACGCGCGTCCGAAGCCGGCGTCGAGCCGACCCCTGCTCATGTTGTCGAGCATGGCGAGATCGCCACCCAAATGCGCAGGATGGTGGAACGCGGGGATCACCGCGCCGGTGATGAGCCGCACGCGCTTGGTCCGCGCCGCGACGGCGGATAGGAACACGCAAGGATTGGGCGAATGCCCGCCGTAGTCGTAGAACGAATGCTCGACGGTCTTGATGCTCGAGTAGCCGAGCTCGTCGGCGCGCGCGGCGATGCGCAGGCACTGGTCGTAATAGTCGGCGGTGGTGCTGTCTTCGGGCCGGAACGAGGGGAAGAAATTGATGCCGAATTTCATGGCTTCATTGTAAGCGCCGTGCGCTCTCGAGCAGCGACGCGCGCATCAGGAAGGCTTTGTGTTTCACCGGATCGTCCGCCATGCGCGCGAGCTCGTCGAAACGCTTCTGGCGCGCGGCCGGCTCGCGCTCTTCCAACCGTCGTTTATTTGCAATCGTCTGCTCCTGCACATACTCGATGTTGAGCGGCCGGCGGCCGCGCTCGTACGCGTCGAGGTCGGCGCCCTCCCCGCTCAAGAGCTGCGCGAGGTGCCAGGCCTCGTGTATCCCCGAGTTGAGGCCGAGGCCGCCGATGGGGTTGTTGACGTGCGCCGCATCACCGCACAGGAACACGTTGCCGCTGCGAAACTGCTTCGCCACCCGCTGGTGGACGTTGTACAGATTCAGATGGAGGTGATCGCGCTCGGCGTCGGGAACGTAGATGCGCCCGAGGCGCGCGCGCACCGAAGCATCGGACAGCGCCTCCTCGTCGCTCTCATCCGCCCGCGTATTGAACACCGCGCGCCAGCGACCCTGG
>DASWER010000473.1:0-17688 GCA_036394655.1 Burkholderiales bacterium | reverse complement strand
AGCATGCGCCAGCTCCTCAAGCTGCAGCTGGTGTGCGCCGGCTACGACGTGATCGTCGCCGAGAACGCCGCGGAAGCGAGCGAAGCCATGTTGCGCCAGCCGCCGGACGCCATCGTCCTCGACACCGAGCTGCCGAACATCGACGGCCTGGAGTTCATCTCGTCGCCGAAATCCGATGCCGAGGTGCCGTTGATCCCGGTGATCTTCCTCACGCCACGCGAGGCAGCATTGGAGCGCGCGCTGCGCCTGGGTGCGATCGCGTGCCTCACGACGCCGTTGCACACCGAAGAGCTGCTCGAGGCGGTGGCGCGGTGTATTGCGCCCGCTGTGGAAGCGCGCACACGGATGGGCTTTCGCCCGGCGCGCGCGGCCTAGGGCGCGCTCACCATCGCGGCCTGGCGCACGGCCGCCGATTTCTGCTGATGGATTGCGGGCTGGATGGCGCCGGCGTAGAAGATCGCGGGATGGCCGGAAGCCACAATCACTGGCTGGTGCTGCTGTCGATCGTAGTCGCGACGATGGCCTCGTTCGTGGCGCTCGAGCTCGCGTCGGTGGTCGCACCGCATCGTCCGGCGCGCGGGCGGCGCCTCTGGATCGCGCTCGGCGCGCTCGCCATCGGTACCGGCATCTGGTCGATGCATTTCGTCGGCATGCTCGGTTTCAAGGCGCCGGTGCCAGTGTCCTATGACGTCGCGCTCACGCTGCTCTCGCTCGCCATCGCGGTGGCGGCCTCGGGCGGCGGGCTGACGCTCGCCAATCGCGGCGCGCGCGGCCTGCGTTTCCTCGCCGGCGGCGGCCTGCTGATCGGCCTCGCCATCGCCGCCATGCACTACACCGGCATGGCCGCGCTGCGCATGGATCCGCCGATCCGCTACGCGCCGCTGCCGTTCGCGCTGTCGATCGTGATCGCCATCGCCGGGGCGGTGATCGCGCTGCTCGCGGCCTTCGAGCTGCGCATGGAGTCTTTGACTTCGGCATTCTGGAAGAAGGCCGGCAGCGCCTTCGTCATGGGCAGCGCCATCTACGGCATGCACTACACCGGCATGGCGGCGGCGCAGTTCGCGCCGGGCAGCGTGTCGCGCGCCTCGGCGCAGCACTTCGACGCGCTCGCTTTCGCCGTGATCCTGGGCGCGTTCACGCTGCTGTTCCTCGCCGGTACGCTGCTCGTGTCCGCCTTCGAGGCGTACCGCGCCTCCGGCGAGGTCGGCCGCCTTTCGCGCCGCCTGATGGAGCTGCAGGACAAAGAGCGGCGTGCGCTCGCCGCGGAGCTGCACGACATCGTCGGCCAGTCGCTCTCCGCGCTGAACGCCGAGCTGGCGCTGATCCGCCAGCGCCTGCCGCAGGACGCCGAGACGGCGCAGCGCATCGCCAGCGCCTCGGGCCTCGCCAAGCAGAGCGTCGAGGCGATCCGCAGCGTGATGGCGCGCCTGCGGCCGCCCGGGGCCGACGAGCTCGGCCTGCCCGCGGCGCTGCGCTGGCATGCGGCGGCGTTCGAGGCGCGCACGGCAATCCCGGTGAGCGTGCAGGCCGACGAGAATTTGCCCCGACCGGCCGCGGTGGTCGAGGACGCGTTGCTGCGCATCTACCTCGAGGCGCTCAACAACGTGCTGAAGCACGCCGGCGCACGCCAGGTGCGCGTCGCGCTCGAGCCGCGCGACGGCGACATCGTGCTTAGCGTGGCCGACGATGGGCGCGGCTTCGACCTGGACGCCGTGCCGCGGCCGGGCGAGGAGGGCGGCTGGGGCCTGATGATCATGCGCGAGCGCGCCGCCGCGATCGGCGCCGAGTTTCGCGTAGAGTCCGACCCCGATTCGGGAACGCGCATCGAGCTTTTGCTCTCTAAAGACAAATGGTCATAAACGTCCTTCTGGTCGACGATCACGGCGTGCTACGCGACGGCGTGCAGCGGCTGCTGGAATCGCACACCGATATCCGGGTCGTCGCGACCGCGGACGACGGTCACGCCGCCGTCGAAAGGGTCGCGGCGCTGCGGCCCGACGTCGTCGTCATGGATATCTCGATGCCGGCGCTCAACGGCCTCGAGGCGACGCGGCGCATCGTAGCCACATCCCCCGCGACAGCGGTGGTGATCCTGTCCATGCACTCGACGCCGGAGATCACGCGGGAGGCCTTCACCGCCGGGGCGCGCGGCTACCTGCTCAAGGAGTCGGCGGGCGACGAGGTGGTGAAAGCCGTGCGCGCAGCGGCAGCGGGGCGGCGCTATCTCGGCGAGGGCGTGGCCGACAAGCTGATCCCGGGGCCGTCGTCGCCGGCGCCGCTCGACCGGCTGACGCCGCGCGAGCGCGAGGTGCTGCAGCTCATCGTCGAGGGCAAATCCAACGCCGAGACCGCCGCGCTGCTCGCGCTCTCGCCGCGCTCGGTCGAGACCTACCGCCTGCGGCTGATGGAGAAGCTCGACATCGAAGACCTGCCGGCGCTCGTGAAGTTTGCCATCCGCAACGGCATGACCACGCTCGAGTAGGCCGGCAACAGTCGTAGAAACCCGATCAAAAGCATCGCGGTTTCACGGTATTCAAACGCCGCGCGGCGCCCCTACGATTCGCCGCGTGAAAAAGAAAAGCGCGCCAATCAAGGTGCTGATCGCCGACGGGTACAGCATCGTGCGCGACGGGCTGCACAGCCTGCTCGAGCAGCACGACGACCTGCGCGTGGTCGGCGCGATGAACGACGGCCCAGAAACGCTGGCCGCGGTCGAGCGGCTGACGCCGCACGTCGTCATCGTGGCGCTCGGCGTGCGCATGAGCGAGGGCCTCGAGGCGCTGCGCGCCATCGCCCAGAAGAAGCCCGATATCGCAGTCATCGTGCTTTCGATGCACGACTCGAGCGTGGTGATCGAGCGCGCGCTGCAGGCGGGCGCGCGCGGCTACCTGACCCGGCATTCCGGCGGCGACGAGCTGGTGAAAGCCGTGCGCGAGGTGGCCGCCGGCAAACGCTACATCGCCGGCAACCTCGCCGACAAGGTGTTCGAGACGCTGCGGCGCCGCGCCCCGAGCGCGCTCGAGGAACTGACGTCCACCGAGCACGATATCCTGCGCCTCGTCGCCGACGGCAAATCCAACGCCGAAGTCGGCGCGCAACTGCGCCTCGCCACGCGCACGGTGGAAACCTACCGCATCCGCCTGATGCGCAAGCTCAACCTCGACGACCTCGCCTCGCTCGTCAAGTTCGCCATCCGACACGGCATCACTTCGCTCGACTAGATTCGTGCCGCCAGAGAATTCCCACACCCGCACGTTGCGCAGCGCGGCACAGACCCTTGGCAGCCCGGAAGCTCTGGCCACGGAGCTCGGCGTGACTCTGGATGTACTGCAGGCCTGGATGCGCGGCGACAGCGCGCCGCCCTTTGCCGTGTTCTCGCGCGCGCTCGACATCGTGGCGCGCGGGCCGTTCGGGCCGCGCAAAGTCTGACGCATCGTAGTTCCACGACAAAATGTGTCGGGTAGTTACGCTATCCAAGCCGCCGCGCCGAACTTACCTTGCCGGCTTGCCGCAGAAACCCATCCATGTGCTGCTCGCCGACGACGACGATTCGATCCTCGACGCGGTGCGCTCGCTGCTCGAAGCCGAAGGCGATTTGAAGGTGGTCGGCTGCGCGAGCGACGGTAACGACGCCGTGTTGCTCGCGAGACAACTCCGCCTGGACGTCGCCATCCTCGATATCGGCATGCTGGGCATCGACGGCATCGAAGCGGCGCGGCGCATCATCAAGATCGCGCCCGAGACGCGCATCGTGATGCTCTCCGCGCATGCCTCGCCGGCGCATGTGATCGGCGCGCTGCAGGCCGGAGCGCACGGCTATGTGGCCAAGCAATCGCTCTGCAAGGATTTGCTGCCGGCGCTGCGCACGGTGCTCGCCGGCCGGCGCTACCTGAGCGCTTCGCTGAAGACGTCCTGACGTGTTTTTACCAGCGCGCTTCGCGGCGTCGTGGGAATTGGGAACCGCCGACGGAATAGCGAGGCCTTCCCCATATCTTTACCTCTCCGGTCGGCGTACAGTCGTTCCGTAGGAGAGAACGCTCCGCATACCACCGGGGGGTGGCGTTACGGCTGCGAGTTTGAGGGAGGCAATGCCGAATCGGCAATTCCTGGCCACGCGGTTCGCGTACGCCCGGTATCGTGTTGTCGAAGCCGGCGAGTGCCTCCTGCTTGCGATAGAGCCGCGTGCTGGCTGAGCGCGTCATCGGCGTTGTTCTCGCCGTGCTCGGGGCGACGGTAATGATGGCCTGGTGGTGGCAGGCGGCCACCATCGTGCGCGTGCTCCCAGGCTTCAGCCCGATGGCGTTCAACACCGCGCTTTGTTTCGCGCTCTCCGGCTGTGCGCTGCTCGCAGCGTTTTCGAGACCGGCGATCGGCGCGCTGCTCATCGCGTTACCCGCGCTGGTGCTCGCTGAGCATGCCTTCGGCCTCGACCTGCGGATCGACTGGCCTGAACTCCACGCCTGGCTGCGCGACGCCAATGCAACGCCGGGCCGCATGTCGCCGGGGACGGCACTGGGATTTCTCCTCGGCGGCCTGGTGCTCGTCCTCGGTCCGCGCGCCAGCATTCCCTGGGCAGGCACTGCCTTGCGCGTCGTCATCCTTGGGATCGGGTTGATCGGTGTTCTCGGCTGTGCGGGCTTCCTGGTGAGCGCCCGGCTGCTGTTCCCCGACTACTGGTTCTCCGGAATCGCCCTGCATACCGCGCTCGGGCTTATCGCGCTCGCCATCGGCTTGCATGCCGCGTCGAGGCGCTTCGAATGGGGCCGCCAGCGGTTGTTCGAGAGCGAGGATGATCGGATCACGTTCGTCGGCGGGGCGGTTGTTGCGACCACTGCGTTCATCGCCGGGGTTGCCACCTTCGCCATTCTTCAGGAGCGCGTGCAAACACTGGTGCGCGACGACCTGCTCATCTCGCTCGGCAGGCGCGTCGACGTTTTCCAGGACCTGATCGCGCTGCGCGAAGGCAGCGCGCGGATCGCCGCAACGCGCCCCTCGGTGCATCGCAATCTGCGCGTGATTCACAGCGGTCGCGACGACGGCTCGAACCTGGCCAACGTCGAGGCGGTCGTGGACAGCTTCTTGAAGGAAGGTTTCAGCGCGATCGCCTACGCTACCGCCGGAGACCAACGGGTCGTCAGCGGCGGACGTTTCGTGCAGACGGCTGCGCTTGCGGTCCCTCTGGCAACGCCCGACAAGGCGGAGTTGCTCTGGGATGATGGTTTCGTAATACGGCACCGCCTGGCGATGCGCGATGCCGGCGGGCAGGTGGGCGAGGTCATGACCGAGCAGCCGTTGCCGGTTCTCACTCGGCTGACCCAGCGCACACCCGGCAGGGGCGAGACCTGGGACACCGGCCTTTGCGTCCGGCGTGCCGACAAGCTCCACTGCTTTCCGGCGCAGCTGCAGCCCGCAGTGTTCTCGACCCCGCTCATCAACCTCGCGGACCAGCCTTTGCCTATGACGCGCGCGTTGCGCGGCGAGACTGGAACTGCGATCACGCGCGATTACCGCGGCCAGAACGTGGTCGCGGCCTACGGCCCGATCGGCAGTCTCGGTTTGGGCATGGTGGTGAAGGTCGACGCCGCCGAGGTGTTCCGGCCGATTCGCCAACAGCTCGAATTCGCGGCGGGTCTGCTGGTCTTGCTGGTTGGCGGCGGCGCGTGGCTGCTGCGATCGCAGGTGAGGCCGCTCGCGAGGCGCCTGATGGACAGCGGCATGCAGGCGAGAACGCAGGAGCGCAGGATGCGCGGCCTGCTCGAGTCGGCGCCCGACGCGATGATCATCGTCGACCCGGACGGCAGGATTGTCCTGGTCAACTCCCAGACGGAAAAGCTGTTCGGTTATCCGCGCGCGGAGCTGCTCCAGCAGAAGATCGAGCTGTTGCTGCCCGAGCGGTTTCGCGACAAGCATCCTGGACATCGCAACGGCTTCTTCGCCGATGCGCGCGTGCGTCCGATGGGCGTGGGCCTCGAGCTCTACGGGCGACGCAAGGACGGCCGCGAGTTCCCGATCGAGATCAGCCTGAGCCCGCTCGAGACCGAGGAAGGGCGGCTGGTGTCGAGCGCCATCCGCGACATCAGCGACCGCAAGAAAGCCGAGGAGAAATTCAAAGGGCTGCTCGAGTCGGCGCCCGACGCCATCATCATCATGAATCGCGACGGCGAGATCGTGCTGGTGAACTCGCAGACCGAGACGCTGTTCGGCTGGCCGCGCGCCGAGCTGCTCGGCAAGAAGATCGAGATGCTGCTGCCCGAGCGCTTCCGCGGCAAGCATCCCGGGCACCGCACGCGCTTCTTCACCGATCCCAAGGTGCGCCCGATGGGCGCAGGCCTGGAGCTATACGGACTTCGCAAGGACGGACACGAGTTCCCGATCGAGATCAGCCTGAGCCCGCTCGAGACTGAGGAGGGCACGCTGGTGTCGAGCGCGATCCGCGACATCACCGAGCGCAAGCGCTTCGAGCAGACGCTGCAGGAAAAGAACGTCGAGCTGGCGAAAGCGATGCAGGCAAAGGACCGGTTCCTCGCCACCATGAGCCACGAGCTGCGCACGCCCCTCAACGCGATCATCGGCTTCACCGGTACGCTTCTGATGAAGCTGCCCGGCCCGCTCAATGCCGACCAGGACAAGCAGTTGAAGACGGTCCAGACCAGCGCCAGACATCTGCTCGCGCTCATCAACGATCTGCTCGATCTCGCCAAGATCGATGCCGGCAAGGTGGAGCTGCACCGCGAAGCCACTGGCTGCGCCGGCGTACTGGATGAAGCCGTCACGGCGTTGCGTCCCATGGCCGAGGCCAAGGGACTGGAGCTGACGTTCTCCCCGCCGCAGGACGATGTGCGGCTGCAGACCGACCGGCGCGCGCTGAGCCAGATCGTGATCAACCTCGTGAACAACGCGATCAAGTTCACCGAGAGCGGCAGCGTGCACGTGGCGATCGCTCGCCGGCGCGTGGAAGGCCGGAGCGTCGTCGAGATCAGCGTGGCAGACACCGGCGTCGGCATCCGCGAGGAGGACCAGGCGAAGCTGTTCGCCGCCTTTGCCCGGTTGGATACCGGAACCGGGAAGTCCTATGAAGGCACGGGCCTCGGCCTGCACCTCAGCCAGAAGCTCGCCGGGCTCCTCGGCGGCAGCATCAGCCTGCGCAGCGAATACCGCAAAGGCAGCACCTTCACGCTGCGCCTCGCCTCGGAATAGCCCATGCCCGCGCGCATCCTGATCATCGAGGACAACGAGGCGAACCTGGAGCTCATGTCCTACCTAGACGAATCGCCCGACGCGGTCATCGCCACGTCGCCGGAAGGAAAAGTGTTGTACTCGAGCAAAGGCCCAATTTGTGGGCGACTGTGATTGAAATGAGGGGCTTCAAACTCGGTCGCAACTTAGGCTTGGATCAGGCGCCGTCCAGTGCGCACCGTGAATTCCTGTCGACAAATCCCGCAGGGCGCCCTGAAGTCCGATTTGCTCTAGCGGTTGTCTTGATTTCCGCTGTGTTCTTTGTCGTCGCGGCGCCATTCGCGAAGACTCCGCTGGCGCAGGTACCTGCTTTTATTCCCATCTACGCATCGGCGCTCGTGGTCTGCGATCTAGTCACGGCTACATTGCTGTTCAGCCAATTCAGTTATCTGCGCTCGCGGACGATATTTGTGCTCGCCAGCGGTTACGTGTTTACCAGTTTCGTTACTCTTGCGCAGAGCCTCACTTTTCCGGGCGTATTTTCCCCGACCGGCCTGCTTAACTCGGGGCCACAGACTGCAGCTTGGTTGTATATTTTTTGGCACGCCGGCTTTCCGATAGTCGTAATCGCTTACACGCTGATCAGGGATGGGGGAGCCGGCGCAATCGGGACCAGCGACCGTCCGCGCGGATATGCCTGGGGTCCCATTCTGTGCGGGGTTTTAGCGGTTCTTGTCATCGTGTGTGCCCTTACGGTCGTCGCTGCGGCGGGTCTTCAGTACCTCCCTGCAATCATCCAAGACAACCGTATTACCGCCGCTGGGCGTATTGCAATCTCAAGCGGCTGGGTGCTGAGCGCCCTCGCACTATTCCTGCTTTGGGCGCGAAAGCAGCACACTGTGCTCGACGTTTGGCTGATGGTCGTGATGTGCGCGTGGATCTTTGATGTAGCCCTGGCGGCGATCCTGAACACCGGCCGCTATGACCTCGGCTGGTATGCCGGTCGGATCTACGGAATGCTGGCCGCGGGCCTAGTCCTTGTCGTGCTGCTGGTTGAAAACGGGATGCACTACGCCAGACTGGTCCGCGACATCAGCGAGCGCAAGCGCTTCGAGCGCGCGCTGCAAGAAAAGAACCTCGAGCTGGAGAACGCGAACCTGGCGAAGGACCGCTTCCTCGCCACCATGAGCCACGAGCTGCGCACGCCGCTCAACGCGATCATCGGCTTCACCGGGACGCTGCTCATGAAGCTGCCCGGGCCGCTCAACACCGACCAGGACAAGCAGTTGCGGACCGTCCAGACGAGCGCCAAGCACCTGCTCGCCCTGATCAACGATCTTCTCGACCTCGCCAAGATCGACGCCGGCAAAGTCGAGCTGCACCGCGAGCCGACGGCGTGCCGCACCGTGATCGAGGAGGCGGTTGCGGCACTGCGTCCCAGCGCCGAGGCCAAGGGGCTGGCGCTGACGTTCTCTCCGGTGGCGGACGAGGTGCTGGTACAGACGGACCGGCGTGCACTGAGCCAGATCGTGATCAACCTGGTCAATAACGCGATCAAGTTCACCGATAGCGGCAGCGTGCGGCTGCAGGTCGTCCGGCGGCGGGTGGACGACAAGGAGGTCGTCGAGATCAGCGTCGCGGACACCGGCATCGGCATCCGCGAAGAAGACCAGGCGAAACTCTTTGCCGCGTTTGCGCGCCTGGATGCGCGAAACGGAAAATCCTACGAGGGCACCGGTCTAGGCCTGCATCTGAGCCAGAAGCTTGCGGTGCTGCTCGACGGCAGCATCAGCCTGAGCAGCCAATACCGCAAAGGCAGCACCTTCACGCTGCGCCTGGTCGCGCAATAGCCATGCCGGCGCGCATCCTGATCATCGAGGACAACGAGGCGAACCTGGAGCTGATGTCCTACCTGCTGCGCGCCTTCGGCCACAGCGTCGTAGCCGCGCGAGACGGCGTGCGGGGCCTGGAGATGGCTCGCAGCGGCGAGGCCGACCTCGTGCTGTGCGACATCCAGCTCCCGGGCATCGGCGGGCGCGAGATCGCGAGCCGGCTGCGCGCGGATACGGCGTTCGACCAGCTGCCGCTCGTCGCGGTCACGGCGCTCGCGATGGTCGGCGACCGCGAAACGATGCTCGCCGCCGGCTTCGACGGCTACATCGCCAAGCCGATCGCGCCCGAAAGCTTCGTGCCGCAGGTGGAGGCGTTCCTGCCGGCTGCGATGCACGGCAGCTTGAATGCAGTGGCGAGCGCACCGGGCGTCGACGCAGCGTCGGCCGTCGGGAAAAGCGCCACGATCCTGGTGGTCGACGACAAGCCGGACAACCTCGAGCTGGCGCGAAGCCTGTTTCGGCCGTCGGGCTATCGCGTGCTCACCGCCACGGGCATGCGCGCCGCGCTCGCGATGGCGAGGGAGGCAGCGCCTGACCTGATCATTTCCGACATCTGCATGCCGGATGACAGCGGCTGGGAGTTCATCCTCGCTATCAAGGCCGATGCGCAACTACGCAGCATCCCGTTTGTATTTCTCACCTCCACGATGACGGCAGAAGCGGACCGCCAGCGCGGCCTGGCGCTGGGTGCCGCCAAGTTCATTTTCCGGCCGATCGAGCCCGAGCAACTGCTGAAGGAAATCGATTCCTGCTTAAGCGCGCGGGGAGCGGCCTGAGATGGCGACCATCCTGGTGGTCGACGATCGCCCGAGCAACCGCCAGTTCCTGACGACGCTGCTCGGCTACGGCGGCCACGTGTTGCTCGAGGCGGGCGACGGCGCCCAGGCGCTGGAGCTGGTGCGCAAGGAGCGGCCGCACCTCGTCGTGACCGACATCCTGATGCCGACCATGGACGGCTATGAATTCGTGCAGCAGCTGCGGGCCGATGCCGAGCTCGCGGACACGCCCGTCATTTTCTACACGGCGAGCTACAGCACGCCGCAGGCCGAGGCCCTCGCCAAGAGCTGCGGCGTCCACAAGGTCCTGTCGAAACCGGCAGAGCCGCAGGATGTGCTCGATGCCGTGAACCAGGCCCTTGGCGTGCGGCGCACCGCGCTGCCTGCGGCTCCCAAGCCGGCCGCTGCGCCATCGTTAGACGACTCGATGACGCTGTATCTCACGGACCTGGAGGAAGTGCGGGCGCGCTTCGAGGACGTCGTCAAGGGCAGCGCAAAGCTGCGCTCCGAGCGCCAGTCGATCGGCGAGCTGTCGAAGAAATTCGCCGACAACGTCGCCGCCATGCAGCGGGTTACCGCGCGCCTGTCGGGTTTGCTCGAGGTCGGCATGGAAATGATGACCGAGCGCGATCCCGCGCGCCTGGTCGAGCTGTTCTTCGCCGCCGCCTGCGACCTCATCGATTCGGACTACGCCGCCGTCGGCATGCTCGACAAGAGCGAGCAGGCGATCCAGTTCGTGTTCGCGAAGGGCTTCGACGCCGGGCTCTTGAGCGGCGCAGCCGGACGCGAGGGATTGCTCGGCACCCTGCTTTCGGGGCAGCGGACGTTGCGCCTGAGCAGCGCGGACGGCAAGGCGGCGGCCGAGGGATTGCCGCCCGGCCATCCTCCAGTGCGCGACCTGCTCGGCCTGCCGGTCGCCTCGGCGGAGCGCGTCTACGGCTGGATCTACTTCGCCGACAGCCGCGGCGGGGCAACGTTCGGCGAGGAAGATGCGCGCGTCGGCACCGTGATGACGCGCAAGCTCGCGCTGCTGTACGAGAACGCGATGCTCTACGACGAGATCCAGCGCCACGCCGCGCAGCTGCAGCTCGAGATCGGCGAGCGCCGGCGCACTCAGACGGCGCTTGCGCAGAGCGAGGCCGGGCTGCACCGCGCCCAGCTGATGGCCAAACTCGCGCATGTGATCACCGGCCCCGACGGCTCGTTCGAGCGCTGGTCGGAAACGCTGCCGCAGCTCGCTGGGGTCGAGCCGTCCCAGCTGCCGCGTTCGACGCGCGCGTGGCTGGACCTGCTGCATCCGGAGGATCAGCCGATGTTTCGCGCCAAAGCCATAGAGGCAGGTGCCAGGCACGCGCGCGCGGACGTGGAATACCGGCTGCGCAGAGCCGACGGCGAATGGATCAGCGTGCGCCAGACCATCGAACCGCTCAAGGACGAAGGGGGAGCGGCGAGCGGGTGGCGCTGGTTCAACACGCTGCAGGACGTGACGCAGCAAGTGCGCGCCGAGTCCGACCTGCGCGGGAGCGAGGCCAAGTTCCGCACGCTGATCGAGCAGGCGGCCGATGGCATCTTCGTGACCGATTCGCAGGGGCAGTTTCTGCTCGCCAACTCCCGGTATTGCGAGATGCTCGGCTACAGCGAGGAGGAACTGCTTTCGATGAACGTCGCCGACACATTCCCGGAGGCGGAAAGGGCGCAGGCGCTGCAGCGCATTCCTCAGCTTCAGGAGACGAAGAACAGGTTGTACGAGCGCAGAATGCACCGCAAGGACAGCAGCTCGTTTCCGGCGGAGATCAGCGTGCGGGCGATCGGCGATGGCACGCACCAGGGCATCGCGCGCGATATCACGGCGCGCAAGGCAGCCGAAGACAGGATCAAGCGTCTGAACCGTGTCTACGCGGTTCTCAGCCATATCAACTCGTTACTGGTGCGGATGCGTGACCGCGACGAGTTGTTCCGCGAGGCGAGCCGCATCGCCGTCGAGCTCGGGGAATTTCGCATGGCGTGGATCGGCGTGGTCGATCCGGACGCCGGCATCGTCAAGCCGGTTGCTGTCGCCGGCGACGTGCGTGACTTCTTCGCCTCGGCACCCATGGCGGTGCTCGCAAACACGCCGGGCGGCCACGGCCTTTCGGGCCGCGCAGTGCGCGAGATGAAACCGATGGTCTCGAACGACGTCAAGCACGACCCGCAGCGGCTGATGAGGAAGGAACTCGACGAGCGCGGTATCAATTCGCTGGCCGTCATTCCGCTGATCGTCGGCGGCGAAGCGATCGGAGTGCTCGCCTTGTATGCCGGGGATGTGGGCTTCTTCGACGACGAGGAAATGAAGCTGCTGTCGGAGGTGGCCAGCAACATCGCCTTCGCCCTCGAACATATCGACAAGGAGGAGAAGGTCAAGAGGCTGACGCGAGTGCATGCGGTGCTGAGCGGAATCAATGCGCTGATCGTCAGGGTGCGCGACCGCGATGAGCTGTTCCGCGAAGCCTGCCACATTGCTATTAAGCAGGGGCAGTTCCGGATGGCGTGGATCGGCCTGCTCGATCATGAAATCGCGCGGGTGAAGCCGTTGGCGTCGGACGGTGACGTGAGGGGGTTCTTCGACACATCGCCGCTGGCCACCAAGCAAGCGAAGCCTACCGGGAAGGGTCTCGCCTGGCGCGCGGTCGAGGAAAAGCGCCCGATGATCTCGAATGACATCCAGCGCGACCCTAATACCTCGATGAAGAAGGAATGTGAGGAGCGCGGCATTCATTCGCTGGTCATGCTTCCGCTGATTGTCGGTGGCGAGGGCATCGGCGTGCTCGCGCTGTATGCTGCCGAGACCGGGTTCTTCGATGACGACGAGATGAAGCTGCTGGTCGAGCTTGCGGGCGACGTTTCGTTCGCGCTCGACCATCTGCAAAAGGCCGAGAAGCTCAACTACCTCGCGTACTACGACGAGTTGACCGGCGTCGCCAATCGGGCACTACTTGAACAACGGCTTGCGCAGCAGATCTCGGGCGCCGAGCGTGACGGGCGGCGTTTCGCGCTGCTGAAGGTCGACCTGGATCGGTTCCGGGTCATCAACGATAGCCTGGGGCGGCCGGGGGGCGATGCCTTGCTCAAGAAGGTCAGCGAGCGCCTCGTGCACGCCGTCCCGGACGCCAACGATGTCGCGCGCATAGGTGCGGATCGCTTCGTGATTCTGGTAGCCGATATCAAGCAGGAAGACGAACTGGCGCGGCTGATCCGCCACATTCTGAAGGCTTCTTTCACCGAGGCGTTCCAAATCAACGATGTTGAGCTGCGGGTTTCGGCCAAGATCGGCGCCGCGCTCTACCCCGACAACGGCAGCGACGTCGATTCGCTGTTCAAGAACGCGGAGGCCGCTCTCAAGAAGGCGAAACAGACGGGTGAGCCGTACCTCTTCTATGAGCAGCAAATGAGCGAGCGGGTCGCAGAGAAGCTGTCGCTGGAGAACAAGCTTCGGCAGGCGATCGAGAAGGAAGAATTCGTCCTTTACTACCAGCCGAAGGTTGATCTCGAGACACGCGCCGTGGTCGGCGTCGAGGCGCTTATCCGCTGGCAAAGCCCGGACAAGGGTCTCGTGCCGCCGCTGCATTTCATACCGCTGCTGGAGGAAACCGGCCTGATCCTGCAGGTCGGCGAGTGGGCCTTGAAGCGCGCGGCGCGCGATCACCGCGGCTGGGTGGAGCAGAAGCTCAAGGCGCCGCGCGTCGCGGTGAACGTCTCGGCGATCCAATTGCGCCAGCGTGACTTCGTGCGCGTGGTCGAGGAAGCGATCATCGATGGCGTCGCGCCCACCGCGATCGACCTGGAGATCACCGAGAGCCTGGTGATGGAGGACATCAAGGGCAACATCGAGAAGCTGAAAGCGGTGCGCGCGCTCGGCGTGCAGATCGCGGTCGACGACTTCGGCACGGGATATTCGTCGCTCGGCTATCTGGCGCAGCTGCCGGTTCAGGCGCTGAAGATCGATCGCTCGTTCATCATCAAGATGGGCGAGGATCCGAACGCCATGACGCTGGTGTCGACGATCATCTCGCTCGCGCATTCGCTGCGCCTGAAGGTGGTCGCCGAAGGCGTCGAGACCGAGGACCAGGCGAAATTCCTGCGCCTGCTGCGCTGCGACGAGATGCAGGGCTATCTTTTCAGCAAGCCGGTGCCCGCAGAGCAGCTGATTGCGCTGCTGAAAGCGGGCTGACGGGCTCGGGCATGAGCCGGCCGCTGCAGCGCGACGCCCTGCGCATCATCCAGGACATCGTGCGCGAGGCGACTGGCAGCGCGCTTCAGGCGGAGGCGCGCAGGCGCCTGGAGAGCGTGCTGAAGAGCCTCGCCGCCGGCGACGTGCCGGACTCTGCCGGCCAGGGATTCTCGCAGCGCGAGGTGACGATCTTGTTTGCCGACCTGCGCGGATTTTCCGCGATCGCCGCTTCGCATCCGGCCGAGATGGTGCTCGGCGTGCTGAATCGCTGCTTCGCTGCGATGGTCGACATTATCGAGCGCCACTACGGAACCATCGACAAGTTCATGGGCGACGCGATCATGGTGATCTTCACGGGCGACGCGGCTGCGCCGCGGGATCACGCACGGCGCGCGCTGCTCTGCGCGGTCGAGATGCAGATCGCGATGAACGAGCTTCGCCGGCGGCACCAGGAGGAAGGCGTGCCGGAGATGTACCTCGGGATCGGCATGAGCACCGGCCACGTCATGGCCGGCCTCATTGGTTCGGACGCCTACCGCGCCTATACGGTCATCGGCGAGGAGGTGAATCTCGCCTCGCGCATCGAGGCGCTGAGCCTTCGCGGGCAGGTGCTGATGAGCGAGACGACCTACGCGCATTGCCGCGACTTCGTCCACGTCGGCGAGCCGATGGAGGTGCACGTCAAGGGCAAGTCCGAGCGCATGCGCATCCGCGAGGCGCTCGGCATTCCCGCGCTCGGCAAGGTGGTGCCGCGTCAGGATGTGCGCAAGAGCCCGCGCGTCGAGGTGAGGCTCGATCTCGATTATTGGTCCGTCGAGGGCAAGGCGGTGCGCGGCGAAGGCTCGCGCGGCGTGATTCGCGACCTGGGGTATCGCGGCCTCGCGGCCGAGCTCGAGCGCCGGCTGCCGTTGTATTCGGAGGTCAAACTGGCATTCGACCTTTCGTTCCTGGGTTTTCGCGCGAGCGATGTCTATGGGCGCGTGGTGGCCTCGCGCGCGGACGGCGAGCGCTTTCTCATAGGCGTGGAGTTCACCTCGCTCGACGCGCAGACGCAAAGCAGGATCGAGCTGTTCGTGCAGATGCTGCTGCAGGGCGAGTACCGGGAGATCAACTGAGACCGCTGAGCATCAAGACCAAGGTCACGCTGGTGGCGACGGCGTTCCTGCTCGTGTCGCTCGCCGTCGTATCCATGGTCGAGCTTTACTACGTCAAGGCGGACATGGAGCGCGTGCTGGCCGACCAGCAGCTTTCTCTCGCCATCCGCGTCGCCGACGACATCGACCAGAAGCTGGCGCTCAATCGCGACGCGCTGGTCGCCGGCGCCGGCATCCTGCAGCAGTGGGCGCATGATGCGGCGAAGATGGAGGAGGTGCTGACCGAGCGCGTGGTGCTGGCCACCTTGTTCAGCGATCTGTTCATCCAGTCCAGCAAGGGGATCATCCTGGTCGACCTGCCGCCCCTAGGTCGCCGCGGCCTCGATGTCTCGGAGCAGGAAAATTTCCGCACCACGCTCGCCACGCGCAAGCCTTACATCTCGCGGCCTTATCGCGGCAAGGCGCTCAAGCAGCCGGTAGTCACGATCAGCGTGCCGATCTTCGACCGGCACGGCAACGTCACGGCGCTGCTAGTGGGCTCGCTCAACCTGCTTAAGCCGAACTTCCTGGGAAACCTCGGCGAGGCGAAAGTCGGCAAGACCGGATCGTTCGCGATTTTCACCCGTGACCGCATGATCGTCATGTCACGCGACAAGGACCGCATCCTGACCCAGGGGCCGCCGCCGGGAGTGTCGCCGTACTTCGACCGCGCGACGTCCGGGCTCGAAGGCTCGGAGGAGGGCGTCAACAGCCGCGGGCTGCGTGCGATTTTCAGCTACAGCCAGCTCGAGGCGGTGCCCTGGGTGCTGGTCGCTTCACTGCCCGTGGACGAGGCGTATGCCCCGATCAACGACAGCCAGCGAAAGATCATGCAGGTCGCGATGCTTCTAGCGCTGCTCGCGGCGCCGCTCGTCTGGTTCGGCGTGCGGCGGCTGCTCGATCCGCTGCGCGTGCTGCGTGACAGCATCCGGAGCATGCGCGACGATCCCGCTAGCGCGCACGACGTGCCGGTGAGGAGCGCGGACGAGATCGGCGACCTCGCGGCGGACTTCAATGAAATGCGGCGCAGCCGCCGCCGGGCGGCGGAGGAGCTGGAGGCGAACAACCTCGAGCTGGCGCGCGCCCTGAGCACGAAGGACCGTTTTCTGGCCACCATGAGCCACGAGCTGCGCACGCCGCTTAACGCAATAATCGGTTTCACCGGCACGCTGCTCATGAAGCTGCCCGGGCCGCTCAACCGCGACCAGGAAAATCAGCTGAAGACGGTCCAGTCCGGGGCGCGGCACCTGCTCACGCTGATCAACGACCTTCTCGACCTCGCCAAGATCGACGCCGGAAAGGTCGAGCTGCGGCTCGAGCCCGTGGCGTGCGCGAGCGTGCTCGACGAAGTAGCGGCGACGCTGCGGCCCATCGCCGAGGCCAAGGGCTTGCGCTTTGAACTGGAAGGCTCCGACGCGGTCGTGCAGGGCGACCGGCGCGCGCTCAGCCAGATCGTGCTCAATCTTGCCGGCAATGCGATGAAGTTCACCGAGCGAGGCGCGGTGCGCCTGTCGGCCGTGCAGCGCGACGGCGCGGTGGAGATCAGCGTCGCCGACACCGGCGTCGGCATCCGGCCCGAGGATCAGGCCAGCCTGTTCGAGGCGTTCACCCGGCTGGGCGACCCGGCGACGCGCCACCAGGAAGGCACCGGCCTTGGCCTGCACCTGAGCCAGAAGCTCGCTGCGCTCCTCGGTGGGCGCATCATTGTGCAGAGCGAGCACGGCCGGGGCAGTACCTTCACCCTGCGCCTGGTCCAGAAACGAGCGAACTGACTCAGCGGCCTTGTCACCAGCCGCACTACAAAAGCCGCCGCCCGAAAATCCAAGTACATTCCGCCTCCAGGGCAACATCAAAGAAACAATTCTTAGCGTAGGCTCGAGGGGCAATGAATCGCACGACGAATACCCGCAACGAAGGCCGCGCTGCGCCGGCCGCGACGCTGGCGCCGCTTCACATCGTCGTCGCCGATGACAATGCCGACACCCTGCTGACGCTGCGTCTGCTGCTGGAAGACGACGGGCACGTCGTGCGCGCATTAGCCAGCGGCGAGGGCGTGGTGGACGCGGTGCGCCAGTTCAAACCCGATGTCTGTGTTCTCGATATCGAGATGCCGGGAGCGAGCGGCTATGCGATCGCCGGCGAGATACGCTCGATCTATGGCTCGCTTCGTCCCCTGATGATCGCCATTTCCGGCAAGTGGTATCGCGGTTCGGACCGGCTGCTCGCGATGAGTTGCGGCTTCGATCACTTCCTCGAGAAGCCTGCCGATCCCAGGCAGCTGTGCCGCCTGCTCGAGGATATGCGCCAGAGCCGAGTCGCTGCGGCACGCTCGCTAGGCTCCGAAAGCGATTGAGCAGGTCCGCTAGCCCCGCTCGCGGCTGATGCTGAAGTAGGTGCCGGCGAAAATGACTGCCGCGCCGACGATCACCATCGGATCGAACGGCTCGGCGTAGAACAGGGCGCCGACCACCGCGATCAGCGGCAGGCGGATGAAGTCGATCGAC
>DASWER010000472.1:0-1947 GCA_036394655.1 Burkholderiales bacterium | reverse complement strand
TCACGCTCTTCACCGAGGAGCTGCCCTGGCTCGACCACCAGTGGGTGATGGGCGACGCGCTCCGCGACTGGATAGGATGGCGCGCATGAGCCTCGAACTGATGCGCGCCATTCCGAAGGTCGAGCTGCACTGCCACCTCCTCGGCACCGTGCGCCGCGAGACCTTCATCGACCTCGCGCGCAAGGCCGGCGCTCCTATCCCGCGCGAGGAGATCGAGGCGTTCTATATCCGCGGCGAGAAGCCGGTCGGCGTGCTGAAGGCGCTGCGCACGCTGGACGAGATCATCCAGGAGCCTGACGATCTTTACCGGCTGACGAGCGAATACCTGGAGGATGCAGCCGCGCACACGGTGCGCTACGCCGAGATTTTCTGGAACCCGACCGGCACGGCGCGCGTCTCGGGTATTACCTATCCGAAGGCGCACGATGCGATAGTGCGCGCGATGCGCGATGCGAAAGGCATCACCGGGCGGCTGATCCCCGCCATCGACCGCGAGCAGGTGCCGGCCGCTGCGGTCGAGATGGTGCACTGGGTGAGCGCGCATCGTGCGCCCGAGGTGGTCGGCATCGGCGTCGATTACAGCGAGATCGACCGCCCGCCGGAACTGTTCGAGCAGGCGTATCGCCTGGCGGCAAAGGCGGGGTTGAAGCGCACCGCGCACGCCGGCGAGTTCGGCTGCCCCTGGAACAATGTGCGAGCAGCGATCGAGGTGCTGGGCGTGGATCGTATCGACCATGGATACACGGTGCTGGACAACCCGGACTACGCGCGGCGCTGCGCCGAATCGGGCATCGTGTTCACCGTGGTGCCGACCAACTCCTACTACCTGCGCACGCTGCCGAAGGAACGCTGGGCGCTCGACCATCCGATCCGGCACCTGCCGCGCCAGGGCATCCGCATCCATCCGAACACCGACGACCCGACGCTGCACAACGTGACGCCGACGCTCGCCTGGCAGATGATGATGCGCGACTTCGGCTTCGGGCTCGACGACATTCGTGCGTTCATGCTGAACGGCATCGACGCGGCATGGCTCGACGAGGATACGAAACGCAGATGGCGGCGCGAGTGGAGCGCCGAATTCGATGCTTTGCGGGGGGACGCTCAATGATTCGACTATTGGCTGCAATCGCGCTGTGCTTCCCATTGGCTGCCGCAGCGCAGAGCTGGCCCGCGGCGCGGCCCATCACCATGATCGTGCCGTTCCCGCCGGGCGGTAACGTCGACTTCGCGGCGCGCGTGCTCGCCACGCGGCTCAACGACACTCTCAAACAGAGCGTGATCGTGGAGAACGTGCCCGGCGCGGGCGGCGTCATCGGGGTGAGCAAGGCGGTGGCGGCAGCGCCCGACGGCTATACGCTGCTGATCGGCGTCGACAGCGCGATCTCGATCGCGAAGTTCGTCACGCCCTCGGCGGTGCGCTACGACAGCCTGCGCGAGCTCGCGGCGATTGGGATTATCAACGCGGCGCCGATGATCATCGTCGCCAGGCCCACGCTGCCCGCGGACAACGTCGGCGATCTGATCAGGCTCGCACGCGCACAACCCGGCAAGCTCTCCTACGCCACCTCCGGCGTCGGCACCGTGCTGCATCTCGCGATGGAGCGCGTGAAGGCGCGCGCCGGCATCGATATCGTGCATGTGCCTTACAAGGGCGCGGCGCAGATCTACGGCGATCTGATGGGCAACCAGATCGATCTCGCCATGCTCGTCACCATCGCCACGCTGCCGCAGGTGGCGGCCGGCAAGTTCAAGGCGCTCGGCGTCACGACGCCGCAACGGCTCGCCTCGGCCCCGCAGATCCCTGCGCTCGCCGAGTCGCCGGAGCTCAAGGGCTTCGACATGGTGGCGTGGACCGGGCTTTTCGCGCCGGCGAAGACGCCGGCCGCGATCGTCGAGCGGTTGAATCGCGAGCTCAACGACGCGCTCGCTTCGCCGGAGGTCGGC
>DASWER010000471.1:0-3962 GCA_036394655.1 Burkholderiales bacterium | reverse complement strand
TCGGCGGGCTGCCCGCGCTGTTTCTCTGCCCGGCGCTCCTCGGTCTCGGCCACATCTACTTCCACGTCTCGATCCACAACCTGGTCGGCTCGCTCGGCACACCAGCCGAGCGCACCAAGAACTTTTCCACCTTCGCGCTCGGCGCCTCGATCGCCGCTTTCATCGGGCCCTCGGCGGCGGGCTTCGCCATCGAGCTCGCGGGCTATCGCGCCGCCTTTGCCCTGCTCGCCCTCGCCGCTCTGCTGCCAAGCCTGTACGTACTCGCCCATCGTCGGCTGATTCCGCCCCAGGTACGGCACGAACCCGAAACGCCCGCGAAGAGCGCCTTCGACCTGCTCGCGATCCCGGCGCTGCGGCGCACGCTCATCATGAGCGGCGTTGCGCTGACCGGCATCGAGCTGTTCTCCTTCTACCTGCCGATTTACGGCCGCGCCATCGGGCTTGCGCCCTCGACCATCGGCATGATCCTGTCCAGCTACGCGCTCGCCGGCTTCGTGGTGCGCATCGTCATGCATCGCCTTGCGCAGCGCTTTACCGAAGTCGGCGTGCTCACCGGCTCGCTGTTCCTCGCGGCACTCGCCTATTTGGCGGTCCCAGGGCTCGCCGACGCGACGCTGCTCGCCGCCGCGGCCTTCGCGCTTGGCCTGGCGCTCGGTTCGGCGCAACCGCTGACCATCATCCTCACGTACAACCAGGCACCGCCAGGGCGCTCTGGCGAAGCGCTCGGCATGCGCATCATGGCGAACAAGGTGACGCAGATCGCCGTGCCACTCGCGTTCGGCGGCGTCGGCGCCGCCATGGGGTCGGCGCCGGTGTTCCTCGCTACCGGCGTGTTCCTGCTCCTCGCGGGCGTGATTTCGCTAAGGGGAAGCTGATGAAACAGCTATTGGCAATGACGCTGTCGCCCAGTACCGCTTTCTTCGTCCCGATCCATAGCCGCCTCCCCGGAAATATTTTAAACTCCTACCATATGGAAGAACTTCGTTCGTGAGAGCGGAACAGAACGAACTGCTCACCCGCACCGGCCCCGGCACGCCGATGGGCGAGTTGTTCCGGCGCTACTGGCTGCCGGCGCTGCTGGTTGAGGAATTGCCCGAGGCCGACTGCCCGCCAGTACGCGTCAAGCTGCTCGGCGAGCGGCTGATCGGGTTTCGCGATACGCAGAACCGCTTCGGCCTGATCGACGAGTTCTGCGCGCATCGCGGCGTCTCGCTCTGGTTCGGGCGCAACGAGGAGAACGGCCTGCGCTGCTCCTATCACGGCTGGAAGTACGACATCACCGGCCAGTGCGTCGAGATTCCGTCCGAGCCCGACAACCCGCGCCTTTGCCAGCGCATGAAGCTCAAGAGCTATCCGCTGGTCGAGCGCGGCGGGGTGCTGTGGACCTACATGGGGCCGGCCGAGCAGCGTCCGCCGCTGCCCGAGCACGAGTGGGCGATGGTGCCGGCGGCCAACCGCTTCATCTCCAAGCGCTGGCAGGAGTGCAACTACCTGCAGGCGATGGAAGGCGGCATCGACTCGAGCCATGTCTCGTTCCTCCATCGGCACACGATGAAGGTGGATCCGCTGTTCAAGGGCGCGAAGGGCAACGAGTACAACCTGCGCGACCTGGCGCCGCAGTTCGAGGTGGTCGAATCGCCGGGCGGCCTGTACATCGGCGCGCGGCGCAACGCCGAGGAAGGCAAGTACTACTGGCGCATCACGCAGTGGATCATGCCGAGCTTCACGCTGATTCCGCCGCGCGGCGACCATCCGATCGGCGGCCACTCGTGGGTGCCGATGGACGACGAGAACTGCTGGGCGTGGAGCACCAATCACCACGCGACGCGCGCGCTCAGCAACGAAGAGCGCGAGGCGCTCGATGCCGGCAAGGGCATCCACGTGCCGCTGATTCCGGGCACGTTCCGGCCCGTGGCGAACAAGGACAACGACTACCTGATGGACCGCCAGTCGCAGAAAGACGGGCGCAACTTCTCGGGCATCGAGGGCTTCGCCATGCAGGACGCCTCGGTGCAGGAAAGCATGGGCCCGATCCAGGACCGCACCAGGGAAAACCTGGTGCCCACCGACCAGGGCATCATCATGGCGCGTCGGCGGCTGATAGCTGCCGCGAACAGTCTCGCCAAGGCTGAGCAACCTCCTGGCGTGAACCCGGCGCACCAGCGCGTGCGCTCCGCCTCGGTGATCCTGCCGCAGGGCGTGCCGTTTGCCGAAGCGGCCGAAGATGCGCTCATGCCCCAGCCCGGGGCCGCGCACGCTACCGTCTAAATGGGGACAGACGCCATTTTTCTCATTACCGGGATCGTGGCCGACCGCGCGGACGCCGGAGAGGTTGAGTCCTAAATGAGAAAAATGGGGTCTGTCCCCATTTAAGCCGCTTTCTGCGGCAGCTCCGCGGCCTCGGCTGCGTAGGCCTTGTCCATGTTGGACTGCAGGCTGTGCTTCGCGAGCGCGTCGGCGAACCATTTGCGGATCTCGGGACGCTCGTCGGCGTAGTCGATCTGGTCGCCGCCGAGGCGCTTGCTGATCCAGGCCTTCGGCACGCCTTGGGCATTGCGGATGGCGACGCCTTCGGCCTTGAAGGCAAGATAGCGCGCCGGCGTGGTGCCGGTGTTGAAGTGCTGGTGGAACCAGAGGTTCGGCGGCACGATCATCGCACCTTCGCGCCACTCGTAGCGCTTGGGCTCCTCGCCCTCCGGCCACATCAGGCTGAAGCCTTCGCCCGATAGCACGATCACGTGCGCGCCCGGGCCGTGGGCGTGCGCCTTCTTGTAGGTGCCGATCGGGAACTGCGAGATGTGGCTGTTCATCGAGCCCTTCGCCATCGAGAAGCGCGTGTGCCCGCCGCCGGCGCCGCGCTCCTTCGCCGCGAACAGGGGCAGATTGATTGCGTCCGCCACGAAGTTCGTATCCAGCAGCAGCCCCTTCTGCTCGCCCTTGTTGGCGAAATACTCCGGCTCGCCGTCGAAGCGCTCGTTGAAGTCGTACTTGGTATTGAAGACGAAGCCGATATCGCCGAAGGCATTGATGATCACCGGCGCATTGGTCACCGCGACGTAGCGCGCCGGCTGTTGTCCCGAGCCGTTGAAGTGCTGATGCCAGCAGTTGAGCGGGATGGCGAAGATCGCCCCCGCCTTCCACTCGAACTGGATGCGCTTGCCGGCGTCGTTCCACACCGCGGTCGAGCCGCGCCCGTCGAGCACGTAGATCATCTCCTCGTAGAGCTGGCGCTGCGGCGCGAGGCTCTTGCCGGACGGGATCTCGCACACGTAGCAATCATTCGAGGTGCGCGACGCGTCGTGGTTGAGGTAGACCCCTTTGCCGCCGCGCCGCGGCCAGGGCTTGAGCTCCACGCTGTGCAGGTTCTGCACATAGAAAGAGCTGATGATGTCGAGGCCCTCGTCGCGCACCCAGCGCGTGTAGGGCGTTTCCTTCTCGGTGGCGAACTTGTTGGCGAATTCCTGCGAGACGGTGGCGGTTTTCATTCGTCGTAGTTGAAGTTGGTTTCGTCGTTGCGTGGCTGGTAGCCCTCGCCCGCGGGGCACGCGGCCTCTTTCGGCCGCGGGATCACGGATTGCTGGAACAGCATGTTCATGAACATGATGAGCGGCTTGGGCTTCATCACCAGGGCGCGCGCCGGTCTTTCGGTGCTGGCGTTGAAGTGCTGATGCACGCAGTTCATGTGCACGATCGCCACGTCGCCCGCTTTCCAGTCGTAGCGCACGCCGTCGTGCACTTCATAGCCGGTGCCGTCGAGGATGTAAAACGCCGCCTCGTTGACATGCCCATGCTTCTGGGTGCGCCCGCCGGGGGCATATTCTTCGAGGTGCACGTGCAGCGTCTGCCCCAGGCCGTCGATCGGCTCGACGAAGTGCTTGCTGAACGACTGCGGCCCGTCGTTGAAGGTCAGGTCCTTGCCCTTGATCACCCGGGGCAGCGCGCGCAGCCGCGCCAGCTCGTCC
>DASWER010000470.1:0-1701 GCA_036394655.1 Burkholderiales bacterium | reverse complement strand
TTCTGGTACTCGCCGTCGACGGTCTGCTCCATCACGCGCAGCAGGCGGCCTTCCTTGTCGCGCGCGATCAGCGGATCCCAGTACGAGCCCCAGATCACCTTGATCACGTTCCAGCCGGCGCCGCGGAAGTCGCCCTCGAGCTCCTGGATGATCTTGCCGTTGCCGCGCACCGGACCGTCGAGGCGCTGCAGGTTGCAGTTGACGACAAACACCAGGTTGTCGAGCTTCTCGCGCGAGGCCAGGCCGATGGCGCCGAGCGATTCCGGCTCGTCCATCTCGCCGTCGCCGCAGAACACCCACACCTTGCGATTGGCCGTCTGCGCCAGGCCGCGCGCCTCGAGGTACTTGAGGTAGCGCGCCATGTAGATCCCCTGGATCGGGCCGAGGCCCATCGACACCGTGGGGAACTGCCAGTAGTCCGGCATCAGCCACGGATGCGGGTACGAGGAGACGCCCTTGCCGTCGACTTCGCGGCGGAAGTTGAGCAGCCGGTCCTGCGGCAGCCGGCCTTCCATCAGCGAGCGCGCATACACGCCCGGCGAGGAATGGCCCTGGAAATAGATCAGGTCGCCGCCGTGGCCCTCGTGCGGCGCGTGCCAGAAGTGCTGCTGCCCGGTGCCGAACAGCGTGCCGACCGAAGCAAAGCTCGCGATGTGGCCGCCGAGCTCGTCATCGCTCTTGTTGGCCTTCGCCACCAGCACCATCGCGTTCCAGCGGCAGATCGAACGGATGCGCTCTTCGAGCGCGACATTGCCCGGCGAGCGCTCCTCCATGTGCGGCGGAATGGTGTTGATGTACGCCGTGTTCGCCGAGAACGGAATGTAGGCGCCGGAGCGGCGTGCCTTGTCGATCAGCCGCTCGAGAAGAAAGTGCGCGCGCTCGGGTCCTTCGCGCTCGAGCACCGCCTCGAGCGCGTCGAGCCATTCCTGGGTCTCGAGCGCGTCAGGATCGTTGGCGGCGGGAAATTGCGGAACGGCGGACATAGCTGGTATCCGAATTTAGGTGAGCGGCGTGTGCTGCGGGGGGCGCGGCAAGCTTAACCAGAAAACGCCGCCAATGCTAGACTTCGCGCCGCCATGGCCGCGCGTATTCTCGACGGCAAATCGCTCGCGGCGCAGGTGCGCATGGCGGTGAAGCGCGAGGTCGAGGCGCTTGCGCAGCGCGGCATTCGCCCCGGGCTCGCGGTGGTGCTGGCCGGCGAGGA
Organism: Burkholderiales bacterium; assembly: GCA_036394655.1. Taxonomy (GTDB): domain Bacteria; phylum Pseudomonadota; class Gammaproteobacteria; order Burkholderiales; family SG8-39; genus SCGC-AG-212-J23. The sequence goes on along the minus strand of DASWER010000470.1, from coordinate 497 downwards.
CCCCGGCTCGCGCGTCTATGTCCGCAACAAGGTGCGCGCCTGCGAAGAGACCGGCGTGCGCTCGGAGCTCTACGAGCTGCCCGCCAGCGTGAGCGAAGAAGCCCTGATCGACCGCGTGCTCGCGCTCAATGACGATGCCGATGTGCACGGCATCCTGGTGCAGCTGCCGCTGCCCAAGCAGATCGATGCGCAGCGCGTGCTCGAGACCGTGTCGCCGGCCAAGGATGTCGATTGCTTCCATGCCATGAATCTCGGCGCGCTGCTCGCGGGCAAGCCGCGCATGCTGCCCTGCACGCCGGCGGGCGTGATGCGGCTGCTCGAGCACGGCGCCATCCCGGTCGCGGGCAGCCACGCGGTGGTCATCGGCCGCTCGAACATCGTCGGCAAGCCGCTCGCGCTGCTCCTGCTGCAGAAAGACGCCACCGTCACCATTTGCCATTCGAAGACGCCCGACCTTGAAAACGTCGCGCGCAGCGCCGATATACTCGTTGCAGCCG
>DASWER010000469.1:0-2661 GCA_036394655.1 Burkholderiales bacterium | reverse complement strand
GCTGCGCTATCGCGAAGGCGCGACGATCTACCTCGAGGTGGCCAACGCCGAGCAGTCGCTGCTCAACGCGCAGCTCGCCTATGTCGCGACGCAGTCGCGCCTGTTCCAGTCCTACGCCAACCTCTACAAGGCGATGGGCGGTGGCTGGGTGACGCAGGCGGAGAAGCTGGCTACCGCGAAATGATGTGTGTCGGGTCATCGCTTGCCGGCGCAAGCGCGAGCGGGTCCCGGCCTTGCTCTACGCGGAAGCGCTCCTCCTGCTGCTCGCGGTCCTCGCAGCGGGGATGCTGGCGGTAACGGCGAAGGGGTTGCAGAACGCGCTCATGCGCGTCACGCAAAGCGCGATCGACGTCGTCACCAACCGATGGCGCCATGGGCTACGCGGTGGTCGGTCTCGGGCTGCGCTGGAGCGAGCGTGTCTTGATCTCCAGCCGCAATCGTCCTAGTGTTGGCATCTACCCCGAGGAAACCCATGGCCAAGCCCGACAAGGACGCATCCGTACTCGCGCATATCCAGACCCTGGTCGCTGAAGAGCACCGCCTCTTCGACCGCGGCGAGCTTTCGCCCGAGGAGGCGCATCGCCTCGCCGCGCTGCAGGTAGAGCTCGACCAGTACTGGGATCTCCTGCGCCAACGCCGCGCGCTGCGCGAGTTCGGCAACGACCCGGCGCAGGCGCATGAGCGGCCGGCCGATGTGGTGAAGAAGTACATCGGCTAGAGATGGAGTGCAGTCACCTCGGCCTGGTGAAGGTGAGCCAGCCCCGTACCAATGGCTGTGAGGAATGTCTGAAGATGGGTGACAGCTGGGTGCATCTGCGACTTTGCCGTACTTGCGGCCACGTCGGTTGCTGCGACGAGTCGAAGAACAAGCACGCCACCAAGCATTTCCACTCGAGCAAGCATCCGATCATCACCTCGCTCGAGCCCGACGAAGGATGGAGCTGGTGCTACGTGGATGAGATCGCGATGGAGCTGCCGTGAACGAACCCGCTTCCCCGACGCGCGACGCGCGGCGCGCGCAGATGTTCCCGGTACTTGACGCCAGCGAGATCGCGCGCATGCGCCGCTTCGGCAAGCCGCGGCGCTTCGCCGACGGCGCGCGCGTCATCGAAACCGGCAAACCGAGCGCCGGCGTTCTCGTGGTGCTCTCCGGCGCGATCCGCGTCACCGGGCGCGACGGGCATGGACATGACTTTCCGGTGGTCGAGCACGGCCCGGGCGCGTTCTCCGGCGAGTTGAGCCAGCTCTCCGGCAGGCCGTCTTTCGTCGACGGCGTGGCGATCGGCGAGCTCGAGACGCTCGAGATCAACACCGAGCAGCTGCACGCGCTGCTCATCGCCGAGGCGGCGCTCGGCGAGAAAATGATGCGCGCCATGATCCTGCGCCGCGTGGCGCTGATCGAGGCCGGCGCCGGCGGCCCGGTGCTGATCGGCGGCGCATCCTCCCCTGATGTCGCGCGGCTGCGCAGCTTCCTCAGCCGCAACGGCATCCCGCACGTCCTGCTCGATCCGGCGAACGACGCCGACGCGCAGGCGTTCATCGCGCGCTACGCGCCGCAGCCCGAGCAGCTGCCGCTCGCCGTGTGCCCGGACGGCTCGGTGCTGCGCAACCCGGCCGAAAACGAGCTGGCGCGCTGCATCGGCATGCTCGACGCCGGCGCCACCGATACCGCCTACGACGTCGCCATCGCGGGCGCCGGTCCCGCCGGCCTGGCGGCCGCGGTCTATGCCGGCTCCGAAGGTCTCTCGGTGCTGGTGGTCGACGCGCGCGCCTTCGGCGGCCAGGCGGGCGCGAGCGCGCGCATCGAGAACTATCTCGGCTTTCCGACCGGCATCTCGGGCCAGGCGCTCGCCGGGCGCGCCTATACGCAGGCGCAGAAATTCGGCGCGCGCATGCTGATCCCTATGGAGGTGCGGCGCCTGGACTGCGAGCCCTCGGAGCGCGGCGAGCCGATGCTCCTGCAGCTCGCCGATGGCAGCGCGGTGCGCTGCTGCACCGTGGTCATCGCCAGCGGCGCGCGCTACCGCCGCCCGGAGTGCAGCAACCTGATGGCGATGGAAGGCCGCGGCGTCTGGTACTGGGCCTCGCCGATCGAAGCCAGGATGTGCGCCGGCGAGGAGGTGGTGCTGGTCGGTGGCGGCAACTCAGCCGGGCAGGCGGCGGTATTTCTTTCCGGGTATGCCGCCAAGGTGTGGATGCTGGTGCGCGGCCCGGGCCTCGCCGCCAGCATGTCGAAGTACCTGATCGATCGCATCGCGGCGACGCCGAACATCGAGCTCCTCACGCGCAGCGAGATCGTCGGGCTCGCCGGCTCGCGCCAGTCGGGCGTCGAGTCCGTCACCTGGCGCAATGGCGAAGCGGGAAGAGATGAGACGCGGGCCATCCGCCACGTGTTCCTGTTCCTCGGCGCCGACCCGAGCACCCAGTGGCTGAAGGACTGCGACGTCGCGGTCGACGACCGGGGCTTTGTCACTACGGGAGAGGACCTGACGCTGCCGCTTCAGACCAGCGTGCCCGGCGTGTTCGCGATCGGCGATGTGCGCGCCGGCTCGGTCAAGCGCGTCGGCGGCGCCATCGGCGAGGGCGCCGCAGTGGTGGCGCAGATTCACTCCTTCCTGGCGGCGCAGAGTCAGCGCGTGCGCACGCTGGCGGCAGCGGCCG
>DASWER010000468.1:0-5097 GCA_036394655.1 Burkholderiales bacterium | reverse complement strand
GAGCACCAGCTTTCGCAGGTGACCGACCTGTGGCCGCTCGCTTTCGGCGCCATCTTCATGGCGTTCGTGCTGCTCGCGCCGCAGGGCATCTGGGGTTTCCTCGCCCGGGTGAGAAAAGATTCCAATGCCGCTGCTTGAATGCCGCGGCCTGGTGCGCCGCTTCGGCGCCCTCGTGGCCGTCGACGGGGTGAGCCTCGCGATCGAGCCGGGCGAGATCCGCGCGGTGATCGGCCCGAACGGTGCGGGAAAGTCGACCGTGTTCAACCTTATCACCAGTACCCTCAAGCCGCACGCGGGCGAGGTGTTCTTTGCCGGCGAGGAGATCACCGGCCTGCCGGTGCACCGCGTGGCGCAGATGGGAATCGCGCGCACTTTCCAGCGCTGCCACGTCTTTCCGGCGCTCAGCGCGCGCGAGAACGTACGCATCGCCGCGCAGGCGCGGGACGTCCGGCGCTGGCGGTTTTTCGGCGGCCGCACGGTGGTGGCCGCATCGCTCGCGGTCGCCGACGAAGCGCTCGAGCAGCTGCGGCTCACCCGTCATGCCGGGATGCGCGCCGAGATGCTTTCGCACGGCGACCAGCGCCTGCTCGAGGTGGCGATGGCGCTTGCGCAGAAGCCGCGCCTGCTGATGCTGGACGAGCCGACGCAGGGGCTTTCCATCGAGGAGACCGACCGCGCGGTGCAGACGCTGCGCGGCATGCTCAAAAAGGGCGATTTGAGCGTGCTGCTGGTCGAGCACGACATGGAGGTGGTGTTCAAGCTCGCCGACAGCATCACGGTGCTGCATCGCGGGCGCGTGATCGCCGATGGCGCGCCCGATGTCGTCAAAACGAACGCTGAAGTCCGGCGCGCCTATCTCGGGGAGTCGGGCTGATGCTGCGGGTGGAAGGGCTGCACACCTATTACGGCCGCGGCCACATCCTGCAGGGCGTCGACCTCGAGGTGCCGGCGGGCGAGATCGCCGCGGTGCTCGGCCGGAACGGCGTCGGCAAGACCACCACGCTGCGCTCGATCATCGGGCTTGCGCGCCCGCAGCGCGGCCGCGTGCTGCTCGCGGGGAAGGACGTCGCCGGCTGGGCGCCGCATCGCATCGTGCGCCTGGGCGTGGGCTACGTGCCCGAAGGCCGCATGATCTTTCCCGAGCTCACCGTGGTCGAGAACATCCAGGTCGCGCAGCGCGTTCCCGCCAGGCAATGGTCGATGGAGCGCCTGTTCGAGATCTTTCCGTCGCTCGCCGAGCGACGCCGCAGCAAGGGCTCGCAGCTCTCGGGCGGGGAGCAGCAGATGCTGGCGGTGGCGCGCGCGCTGGTCACCGATCCGCGCATCATGCTGCTCGACGAGCCCTCGCAGGGCCTCGCGCCGCTGGTGGTGGAGGAGCTGATCCGGCTGATCCGGCGGCTGCGCGGCGAGGGCGTGAGCTTCCTCCTGGTCGAGCAGAATCTGCGGCTGGCCGAAGCGCTGGCCGATGTCGTGTACGTGATGGTCAAGGGACAGACGGTGTACCGCGCACCGCTGGCGCAGTTCGCTGCCGAGCGCGAGGACGTGAAGGCCCGCTACCTTACCCTCTAAGGGCCGAGGCTCACCACGATGCCGGAAAGCTGGGCGCAGCGCGGCGAGGCGAGGAATACGATCACGTCGGCGACCTGCTCGGGCTCCATCATGCCGGCGAACGGGCCGCTGCCGGCGAGCTCCGGGTAGCGGTTCTCGTCGCCGAATTTCGCCTTCGCCGCGCCCTTCATCACCGCCACGATGCGCTCGGTGCGCGTCGAGGGCGGGTGCACGCCGAGCACGCGCACGCCGTGCTCCGCCATGGCCTTGCCGAGCGCTTTGGTGAAGGCCGCCAGGCCGGCGTTGGCGGTGCTGCCGCAGATGTATTCGAAGCTCGGATGCTCGGCCGCCATGCCGACCACGTTGAGAATCACCCCGGCCCTGCGCGACTTCATGCGCGCGTACAGCAGGCGGCTGAGGTTGATGTAGGAGAACACCTTCAGCTCCCACGCGTGGCGCCACTTTTCCTCGTCGAGCGTCTCGAGCGTGCCGCCCGGAATGTCGCCAGCGTTATTGACGAGGATGTCGATGTCCGCGCACACCGAGGCCAGCTCGGCGAGCGCCGCGCCATCGCGCAAATCGACCGCATGCAAGCTGGCGCGGCCATCGAGCTGCGCTTTCGCGGCCTCCAGGCGCGCCCGATCGCGCGCCGCGAGATGGACGTGGCAGCCTTCGGCAGCGAACGCCTTCGCGCACGCGAGGCCGATGCCTTTCGAGCCGCCGGTGATGAGCACCGACTTGCCGCCCAGACCTAGATCCATTGCCGCACGTTATCCTATGTCGTGCTGAACACCCTCAACTCGCAGGCGCTCTGGCGCCAGCTCACGTGGTGGGTGCTGCTGTTCCCCGCGGCGCTCGTGCTGTCGATGGCGCTCGACAGCCTGTACCTGCTCAACTGGGTGCATGTGCTCTCGGGCGTGCTCTGGACCGGCGCCGACCTCTTCATGGGCTTCATCCTCGGCCCGGTGCTGCGCTCGCTCCAGCCGCAGGTCCGCACCGCGGTCATCGCCTATCTCACGCCGCGCACGCTGTTGTACTTCCCGGTGGTGTCGCTCACCGCCGGCACCGCGGGCTGGGCGCTCGCTGGGCGTCTGGGCTATAACACGCCGGGCTCGCCGTTCTACTTCTGGGCGATGCTCTCGCTGGGCCTGGTGCTGGTGATGACGGTAGTGGGGCTGTGTTTCCTGCTTCCCAATGCGCTGCGGATCTGGCGCGAGCTCGGGCGGCCCGAGCCCGACCGCGAGAAGATCATGCGGCTCAACCGCTACAACATCTGGCTCTCCGGCGGGCAGGGCGTGATGCAGGTGGCGATGATCCTGGTGATGGCGCATTTCAGGTTCTAGCCCGGCGGGTTTGTTTATTGCAAGAAGCCTTTCGAATGAACCGGATCGATTTCGAGGCGATCTTCGCAGCGCTGCCGGGACTGTATTCGGTGCTCGACCGCGGCTTCCATACGGTGGCGGTGAGCGATGCCTATTTGCGGGCGACGCTGCGTACCCGCGAGGAGCTGCTGGGCCGCAGCCTGTTCGACGTGTTCCCGGCCAATCCCCAGACCGGCGGCGCCGGCCAGGAGGCGGTGCGCGCGGTGTTCGAGCGGGTGCTGGCCGAGCGCAGTCCGCAGAAGCTCGCCCTGCAGCGCTACGACGTGCCGCGGCCCGAGGGCGGCTTCGAGAAGCGCTACTGGAGCGCGCTGGTGACGCCGCTCGCCGGAGCGGACGGCGAGGTTGAATACCTGCTCTGCGCCGTGGAAGACGCGACCGACCGGGCGCGCGAGGCACACCTTCGCAAGGCGCTGGCCGTGGACGCGATCGGCGTGATCTTCTTCGACCAGGCGGGCACGCTGATCTCGGCCAACGACACGTTCCTGCGCTGGACCGGCTACACGCGCGAGGAAGTCGCAGCCGGCGGCATCACCTGGCGCAGCCTCACGCCACCCGAATACCACGACAGCGGCCGCATGGGGCCGTACGAGAAGGAGTACTTCACCAAGGACGGCAGCCGGCGCTGGATGCTGTCCGTCGGCGCGGCGCTCGATGACGGCACCGCGGTGGAGTACGTGATCGACATCAGCAAGCGCAAGGCGGCGGAGCAGGCGAAGCGCGAGATGGAGGAGCGCTATCGCATGCTGTTCGACTCGATCGACGCCGGATACTGCGTGATCGAGGTGCTCTACGACGCGGGCGGCCGCCCGATGGACTATCGCTTCCTCGAGGTCAACCCCGCCTTCGAGCGGCAGACGGGCCTTTCGGATGCGATGAGCAAGACGATCCGCGAGCACGTGCCGGAGCACGAGCAGCACTGGTACGACATCTACGGCCGCGTCGCCGAGACCGGCGAGCCGGTGCGCTTCGTGCAGGAGGCGAAGGCGCTGATGGGCGGCTTCTACGAGGTGTTCGCCTTCCGCGCGGGCGCGCCGGGCAGCCGCAAGGTCGGGGTGCTGTTCAACGACATCACCGAGCAGGTGCGGGCGCGGCAGGCGCTGCAGGACGAAGCGCGGCGCAAGGACGAGTTCCTCGCCACGCTCGCGCACGAGCTGCGCAATCCGCTGGCGCCGATCCGCAACGCCGTGTCGCTCCTGCGGATGCGCGCGCCGGCCGATCCCGAGCTCGGGCCGGTCAGCGAGCTGATCGACCGCCAGGTGACGCATCTCGCGCGCCTGGTCGACGACCTGCTCGACGTCAGCCGCATCAGCTTCGGCAAGCTGAGCGTGCAGCGCGCGCCGGTCGATCTGCGGGAGGTGGCGCGCGACGCGGTGGCGACCAGCGAGCCGCTGCTCGCCGCCGCAAACCATCGCCTGACCCTCACCCCGGCGAACGGGCCGGTGTGGGTCGATGGCGACCGCGTGCGCCTCGCGCAGGTGATCGCCAACCTGCTGAACAACGCCGCGCGCTACACGCCGCCAGGGGGCAGCATCACGCTCGAGGTCGCCGCCGTGGACGGCGAGGCGCGCGTCGCCGTCGAGGACAACGGCATCGGCATCGAGCCGACGCTGCTCGAGCGCGTGTTCGAGCCGTTCACGCAGCTCGAGGAACGCGACTCGCTCGCCTCCGGCGGCATCGGCATCGGCCTTGCGCTCGCGAAGGCGCTGGTCGACCTGCACGGCGGGCGCATCTCGGCGCACAGCGCGGGGCGCGGGACGGGCAGCCGGTTCGTCGTCCACCTGCCGAGAATCGCGGCGCCGAAGGCGGCTGCGACGGGCGCCGCGGCGATCGCCGGCAAGCCGCGGCGGCGCCTGCTCCTGGTCGACGACAACGTCGACGCGGCGTCGAGCCAGGCGAGCCTGCTGCGACTCCTCGGCCACCAGGTCGAGGTCGCGCACGACGGCGTGGCCGCGCTCGAGAAGGCGAGGCGATTCCGGCCCGAGGTCGTGCTCCTCGATCTCGGCATGCCGGGCATGGATGGCTTCGAGGTGGCGCGCCGCCTGCGCGCCTCGCATGAAGGACGCGATCTGAAGTTGGTGGCGCAGACCGGCTGGGGACAGGAGGACGACCGGCGCCGCACCCGCGAGGCGGGCTTCGACGCGCATCTCGCCAAGCCGATCGATCTCGC
>DASWER010000467.1:0-4538 GCA_036394655.1 Burkholderiales bacterium | reverse complement strand
GATTCCAGCAGCGCCTCCTCGAAGGAATGCGAGCAGCCGAGCACGAAGCTGACGAGGTCGTCGCGCCACCAGCGGCGGATGTCGTGCGGCGTATCGACGCAGCTGCCGTTCTCGAACACCCGGTAGCGCGGCAGGTCGGTGCGGATGTCGATGTCTTCGCCAAGCGAGGGCAGCGCCGGGTCGCCGGGCTCCGAGACCCCGAGCAGCGGACAAGGCTTCGGATTGAGGTGGCAAAAGCGCAGGAAGTCGGCCGCCAGCTCGCTCGGGAAGATGGCGACGTTGCCCTGCACATAGCGCCCGGCCATGCCGCTCGTCGGGCCGGTCCATTCGCCGGAACGGATGCGCTTGCGCGCCTCGCGCGACTCGGGCAGCGGCGACTGCAACGCGGTGTTCATTAGAATCGAATCCTACTTTGAAAAACAACGATACCCCGGCAGCGCTGACGCTGCTGCTCGGCGTGCTCATTTCGCTCTCGGCGCTCGGCACCGATCTCTACGTCCCCGCGCTGCCGGATGTGGCCGCCGCCTATTCGGCGCCGGTGAGCGCCGCGCAGTTCACCCTGACGACCTATTTCCTCGGCCTCGCGGTGGGTCAGCTCGTGTGGGGGCCGCTCTCCGACCGCTATGGCCGCCGGCCGGTGCTGCTCGCGGCGCTCGGCCTGATGCTCGCCGTGACCGTGGCGGCGCCCTTCATGCCGTCGATCGGCGCGCTGATCGCGGCTCGGCTGGTACAGGGACTCGGCATGTCGGGCGGCGTGGTGGTCGCGCGCTCGATCGTGCGCGACCTGCACGCCCACGAGCAGGCCGCCCGCTTGCTCGCCCGCATGATGATCGTGTTCAGCATCGTGCCGATCGCCGCACCGATCTCGGGCGCGCTCCTCACCGCGCACGCCGGCTGGCGCGCCATTTTCTGGACTTTCGCGCTGATCGCCTGCGCGCTGCTGGTCGTCGTCGGGGCCGGGCTGCGCGAAACCGCGCCGGCCGAGCGGCGCTCGGCGCACCCGGCGGACATTGCGCGGGGGCTCGGCCGCATCCTGTCCGACGCGCGTTTTCGCGCACCGCTGCTGGTATTTCTCTCCTGCCAGATGGGGATCCTGGCGTGGGTCGCGAGCTCGGCCTTCACCCTCGCCCACATGGGCGTGCCGATCGACGCCTATGGCTGGATGTTCGCCGGCGTGATGCTCGGCCAGATCGCGGGCGCCTGGGTGGCGAGCCGCTTCGTGCTGCGCCTGGGCAGCGCGCGGCTGATGCGCGCCGGAAGCTGGCTGGTGCTCGGCGGCGGGCTGGCCGTCGCGGCGCTCGCCTGGGGCGGCGCCCAGCACTGGCTCGCGCTGGTGGTGCCTTTCGCCGTGCTGCTTTTCGGCACCGCGCTCGTCCTGCCAAGTGCCACATCGCTCGCGCTCTCGCCGTTCCCGCAGGCGGCGGGCGCCGCTTCGTCGCTGATCGGCGCGATCGGCTTTACCGCTGGGGCCGCTCTCAGCACGCTGCTCGGCGTGCTGTTCGACGGCACCGCGCGCCCGATGGCGAGCGCCGCGGCGCTCGCCGGGCTTGCCGCCTTCGGCTTCCAACGGATGCTCGCACATGGAAAGCGTTGACGCGGTCGTCGTCGGCGCGGGCGTCGTCGGCCTCGCCATCGCGCGCGAGCTCGCGCTCGCCGGGCGCGAGGTGATCATCCTCGAGGCCGAGGACGCGATCGGCACGCACACCAGCTCGCGCAACTCCGAGGTGATCCACGCCGGCATCTACTACCCGAAAGGATCGCTCAAGGCGCGCAGTTGCGTCGCCGGCCGCGATCTCCTGTACCAGTACTGCGCCACGCACGGCGTGCCCCACCGGCGCTGCGGCAAGCTGATTGTCGCGACCAACGAGAGCCAGTTGAAGGAATTGCAAAACATCCGCGACAAGGCGCACGCCAACGGCGTTACGGACGTCGACTGGATCGCGCAGGACGAAGTGGCGCGCATGGAGCCCGAGCTTTCCTGCATGGGCGCGCTGCTCTCGCCCTCGACCGGCATCATCGACAGCCACGCGCTGATGCTCGCCTACCTCGGCAACGCCGAAGCGCATGGTGCGATGCTGGCGCTCAAGAGCCCGCTGGAGCGCGCACGTGTGCGCGAGGGGTTTGAGTTGCACGTAAGCGGCAGCGACCCGATCCGGTGCACTGTGCTCGTCAATAGTGCGGGGCTGCGCGCACCGACGGTCGCGAAGGCGATCGAGGGTTATCCGTCGCAGCTTGCGCCGCGGGAGCTCTATGCCAAGGGAAACTATTATTCGCTGAGCAAGAAAAGCCCGTTCTCGCGCCTCATCTATCCGGTGCCTGAGCCTGGCGGACTTGGCGTGCACGTCACGCTCGATCTCGCGGGGCAAGCGCGCTTCGGGCCCGACGTCGAGTGGGTCGAGCGCATCAACTACGACGTCGATCCGCGCCGCGCCGAGCGCTTCTATGCCGCGATCCGCCGCTATTGGCCGGGGCTTCCCGATAATTCTCTGTCACCGGGATACGCGGGGATCCGGCCGAAAACGGCGGGGCCGGGCGAGCCGGCGCCGGATTTCGAGATCCAGGGTCCGCGCAAGCACGGCGTGCCGGGTCTGGTGCATCTCTATGGCATCGAGTCGCCCGGCCTCACCGCGAGCCTTGCCCTGGCTCGGGTCGTGCGAGAGGAACTGAGCTAAGATTCCCGCACCCCAGGGAGGTCGAATGAAAAGAACGATCGTTGCAGTTGCCGCGCTCGCCGCGTTCGGTGCGCAGGCGCAGACCAAGTGGGACCTGCCGACGCCGTATTCCGATGGCGAGTTCCATACGCGCAACGTGAAGCAGTTCGCCGAAGACGTGAAGAAGAACGCGGGCGGCGCGCTCGAGATCACCGTGCACTCGAACCAATCGCTCATCAAGCACGCCGACGTGCTGCGCGCCGTGTCCACCGGACAGGTCAACGTCGCCGAGTTCCTGCTCGGCCAGTTCAGCAACGAGGACCCGGTGTTCGCCGCGGACAACGTGCCGTTCGTTGCGCCGGGCTACGACGCCGCGTGGAAGTTCTACCAGGCGCAGAAGCCGCTGCTCGAGAAGAAGCTGCAGGAGCGCGGCCTCAAGCTGCTGTACGCGGTCGCCTGGCCGGGCCAGGGCCTCTACACCAAGGACCCGTTGAAGAGCATCGCCGACCTGAAGGGCGCGAAGATGCGCACCTACAGTCCCCTCACCTCGCGCCTCGCCGAGCTCCTCGGTGCGACCAGCGTGCAAGTGCAGGTGACCGATGTGCCGCAGATGTTCGCCACCGGCGCGATGACCACGATGGTGACTTCGTCGGCCACCGGCACGGCGACCAAGGCGTGGGAGTTCGTCAAGAACTACTACCGGACGAACGCCTGGAATCCGAAGAACGTCGTCGTCGTGAACCAGCGCGCCTTCAGCAGCCTGCCGAAGGAGCAGCAGGACGGACTCGCCAAGGCGGCCGCCGCCGCCGAGCCGCGCGGCTGGGAGATGTCCAAGGCACGCGAGAAGGAAGGCGACGAGACTCTGTCGAAGAACGGCATGGCCGTCAGCGACGCGAGCGCCGAGATGAAAGCGGCTCTCGCCAAGATCGGCGAGCAGATGGCCGCCGAGTGGGAGAAATCCGCAGGGCCCGATGGTCAGGCCATTCTGAAAGCGTATCGAGGCAAATAGCAGCATGAGGCGGTTCCTCGACCGCCTCTATGACGGCGCCGGCATTGCGGCCGCCGCCGCGATCGCCGCCATCTGCGCGCTGATGCTCGCGCAGGCCTTCGGGCGCGAGGCGGGCATCCTGATCCGCGGCGCCGAAGACATCGTCAGCTGGCTGTGCGCGGCGTGCGCCTTCCTGGCGCTCGCCCACACCTTCCGCCATGGCGATCTCGTGCGCGTCGGCGTTTTTCTCGATCGCCTGCCCGCGCGCGCGCACTGGTATGCCGAGCTGCTCGCGCTTGGCTTCACCGCGCTGTTCACGGCTTACATGCTGTGGGCCGTGACGCGCTTCGTCTACGACAGCTATGCGTTCAACGAGGTGGCGCAGGGCCTGATCCGCGTGCCGATCTGGATCCCGCAGCTCTCGCTGGTCATCGGCATCGCGATCTTCTTCGTCGCGGTGATCGACGAGCTCGTCACGGTGCTGCGCAAAGAGAAGCCGAGCTACCAGCGGGCCGAGGAAGCGCGTGCCGCGGCTGGTGATTTCTCCGAGAAACTGTGACGCCACTCGAGTCCGCGTCGATCCTGCTCGTGCTGCTGCTCGTGCTGCTGACGGGCGGCGTGTGGATCGCGATCGCGCTTGCGGCAGTGGCGTGGTTCGGCCTGCACTTCTTCACCAATACGCCGCCCGACGTGAACCTGTTCCAGTCGTTCTGGGGCTCGAGCGCGTCGTGGACGCTCGCCGCGCTGCCCCTCTTCGTCTGGATGGGCGAGATCCTCTATCGAACGCGCCTGTCGGAGGAAATGTTCGAAGGCCTCTCGCCCTGGCTCGGCTGGCTTCCCGGGCGCCTGATGCACGTCAACATCCTCGGCTGCGCGGTGTTCGGCACCGTGTCCGGGTC
>DASWER010000466.1:0-2888 GCA_036394655.1 Burkholderiales bacterium | reverse complement strand
TTGTTGCTGGTGACGAGCGCCGCCGAGTTGGCGATGGTGGCGTTGGAACCGGCGATGTGGGCGATGCGCGGCTTTTGTTTCATCGCGTCAGGGCAGAATGCGCTTTATGCGGGCATCTTACCTTCACGTGCACTCGATGCGGCTCGCCACCGGCGAGGAGGTGCTCGTCGCGCGCGCCATTGCGCCCGACGGCCGCGTCGGCTACGGCTTCAGCTTCCGGCTCGATGCCACCGAGGCGCGCCACATGGCGGAATGGGCCGCGGGCCTAAGGGCGGAACGACCGCCGTACGAAAGCCAGCTCGACCATGCATGGGAGCGCGCCTGGCTGTCCGATGAGGACATCGAGTGGCAAAGCGAGGCGGCGTTTGCGAAGATTCGATGGTTACCAGGAGAATCCGATGGGAAAAACAGCTAGCTTCAATCGCCCCGACGGCAAGAGCGTCAACGCGTATCTCGCCGATCCGGCGGCGGGCGCGAAAGCGCCCGGGATCGTGGTGATCCAGGAATGGTGGGGCCTGAATGATCAGATCAGAGGTGTCGCCGATCGCTTCGCCAAGGCCGGCTATCGCGCGCTGGTGCCCGACCTCTACCGCGGCAAGACCGCGGTTGATGCGAAGGAAGCCAACCACCTGATGACCGGGCTCAACTTCGGCGATGCCGCGAGCCAGGACATCCGCGGCGCGGTGCAGTACCTGAAAAAGAGCGGTAGCCCGAAGGTCGGCGTCACCGGCTTCTGCATGGGCGGCGCGCTCACCATCCTTTCAGCGGTCAACGTGCCGGAGATGGACGCGGGCGTCATCTGGTACGGCTACCCGCCGCTCGAGTACGTCGACGCCTCGAAGATCAAGGTGCCGCTGCTCGGTCACTGGGGAACCCAGGACCAGGCGTTCGCGATCGGCGGCGTCGACGAGTTGGAGAAGAAGCTGCGCGCGGCGAACGTGAAGTTCGAGTTCCACCGCTACAACGCCAAGCATGCGTTCGCCAACGAAACGGCGGATGCGAAGAAGATGGACATGCTGAAGTACGACCCGAAGGCGGCGCAGATCGCGTGGCAGCGCAGCTTGGATTTCTTCGCCAAGCACCTAAAGTAGTTCAGGGACGGAGCCCGAACTGATTCCGGGCTCCGTCCCCGAATTATTGTTTTGGGATCTTGGCGCGCTGGACCACTTCGCTCCAGCGCTTGCTCTCGGCGATGAAGAACTCCCTGAGCTGCTCGGGCGTGCTGGCGCGGCCCTCGACGCCGAGCTCGGTGTAGCGGCTCTGCACCTCGGGCGCGGCGAGCGCTTTCACCAGCGCCTGGTGCACGCGCTCGACGACCGCACGCGACGTCTTCGCCGGCGCGGCGAGCGCGTTCCATGAAGCGACGTCGTAGCCCGGCACGCCGGCCTCGAGCACCGTGGGGACATCGGGCAGCCCGGGGAAGCGCTTGCCCGCGGTGACGGCGAGCGCGCGCAAGGCGCCCGAGCGGATGCTCGAGAGCAGCGGCGCGATGAAGTCCACCGACAGATCCAGGTTGCCGTTGCGCGTGGCGACGATGACTTCGCCGGTGCTCTTGTGCGGCACCACCACGGCGTCGATGCCGGCGGTCGAGCGGAACAGCTCCGCGGCGAGATGCTGCGTGCCGCCCGGCGAGATGCTGCCGATGTTGAGCTTGCCGGGATGCGCCTTCGCCATGCCCACGAGTTCCTTCAGCGTCTTCGCCTTCGACTCCGGCCCGGTGACCAGCACCATGCTGAAGTAGCCGACGGTCGAGATCATCGCGAAGTCGTTCACCGGGTCGTAAGGCAGCGAGTTGAACAACGCCTGGCTCACCGCGTTGCCGTTGGTGAGGAGCAGCAGCGTGTAGCCGTCGGGCTCGGCGCGCGCCACGGTTTCGGCGGCGCGGATGCCGCCGGCGCCGGGCGTGTTCTCCACGATGATCTGTTGACCGCCGAGGGCTTCGCCCAGCTTGGGCGCGATGGTGCGCGTCGTGATGTCGGCGATACCGCCCGGCGCAAACGGCAGCACGATGCGGATCGGCTTCGCCGGATACGTTTGTCCGAGGGCTAGCGCCGGGAAAAGGCACAGCGCGGCGAGCAGCGTTCTCACGAGAGCAGCTCCTCCACCGTGTAGCGGCGCGGGATCAGGCGCTGCTTGTAGGCGCAATCGATCGCCACCTCGAAGTTCTTCCGGTTGGCCTCGAGCCCGGCGGGCAGCAGCGGCGGATCGCCCGCGGCCTTCCGGCTCTCGACGAGGAGCTGGTACACCTCGTCGGCGACTTTCTTCGGCACGCTGTTCTTCACCACCACCAGGTGGTTCAGCTGGATCGCGTGGTGTCTCTCGGCCCAGCGCTTGCCCGCGGCCTCCGGATCGCGGATCAGCGGCTTGAGATTGGGATCGGTGGGTACTGCGGGCATGATCGCGGCGTCGATCTCGCCCGCTAGCAGCATCGCGCCGATCTCCTTGCCGGCAGGCGCGCGCTCGACGTTCGGCGGATCGCGGAACTCGGCGACGTGCGCCTCCTCGAAGGTCACCCACCTCACCCTTCCGATGTCGATGCCATGGTCCTCGGCGAGGATGCCGCGGATCCAGGCGCCGGTCGTCACCGAATACGAGCGCACGCCGACGCGCTTGCCGTGCAGGTCCTCGGGCTTGAGATCGCCGCGCGCGGCGTTGTAGACCAGGTACGGATGCTGGAAGCGCGCCAGCACCACGAACGGCAGCATGCGATACGGCTTGCCGTGCGTCTTGGCGATCAGGTGCGTCATGATCGCCATCTCGGCGACGTCGAACTCGAGATCGCGCACCACGCGCTTGAAGAACGTCGCCGCGCTGCCCTTCACTTCGACGAAGTCGAACTTGTCGGCGCGCGTCTTGAACTGCTTGGTGACCGCATGGTCACCCATCAG
>DASWER010000465.1:0-3378 GCA_036394655.1 Burkholderiales bacterium | reverse complement strand
ATACGACAGGTGGTGATCGGCCTCGAGCACGCGCTGCGGCGCCGAGACGTTGCCGGCGCGGTCGAGCTCGATCATCGAGATGTGCGCGCGCCGGGAGGCGTAGGGCAGCTCCTCGAAGAACACGAAGTAGCGGCCGTTCTTCTCTATCGCGAAGGGATCGGCCCAGTCGCGGTCCTTGGGCGGCATCAGCCGCGTGAAGCCTTCCAGGTTGGCGCTGAGCGGCGCGTCACCGAATTTGAAGGCCATGAACCATTGCTCGAGATTGAGCGCGCGGTCGAGGCCGCGATGCGCAAGGCGCCCGACCAGGCGCGACAGCTCGCCGACGCCGGGCTGGCGCTCGGCCGCGGCGCGCGGCGGGATCTCGCGCAGCCGCGCGAGCCAGGCCTCGCCCGAGCGGTGCAACTCGCGCAGCGCGCGGAAGGCGAACTCGGCGGTCTTCGACAGCAGCTGGTCGCGGTTGCGCGCCACCGAGAACGGATAGGTGCGCGACCACGACTGGTAGGCGAGCCGCGCCGGCCGGTTGGGTGCCAGGCGCACTTTCACCCCCGAGGCGGTCAGCGGCTCGGCCGCCGCTACCTCGCGCAGGCCTGCGAAGGTCTCGCCGTGCGCGCCGTCGGCGCCGAAGCAGAAGCGCCACACGCCATAGCGCGCTTTTCCGTCGAGCGTGGTCTCGTCGACCGCGCCGAGGGCGAAGGCCACGTCGAGCGGTGTATCCAGCGTTGCAATCTGCAAATGCTCGGCAAGCACCACCTGCTCGGTGGGATCGGCTCCGAACAGCCGGCGATCGAGCGCGCCGTAGAGGCGCCAGGGCGTCGAGGGGCTGGCGGGCAGCAGCTTGCCGACCTCGACCAGCCGCACGTCGGCGAACTCCGCCGCGGCGAGCTTGGCGAGCGCCTCGACCACCCAGCGCGGCTGCAGCGGCCCGTCGGCGAACACGCCGACGCGCAGCTTGCGCGGTTGCGGACTCGCGGCGAGAGCTAGAGCCGCCAAACTCGCAGCCCCTCTCGGCGGAAAGCGGCGGCGTCGAGCACCGACTTGATGTCGATGATGCAGCCCAGCCGCACCACCTTGCGCAGGTAGGCCTCGGTGGTGAGCTCCAGGTATTTGCGGTGGGCGACGGCGACGATGATGGCGTCCGCCGCCGGCAGCGAATCCCAGTCGGTGAGGCGCACGCCGTATTCATGCAGCGCGTCCTCGGCGCTCGCCTGCGGATCGTGCACGAAGGTCTCGACGCCGAACTCGTGCAGCTCGCGGATGATGTCGATCACCTTCGAGTTGCGGATGTCGGGCACGTCCTCCTTGAAGGTCAGCCCGAGCACATTCACCCGCGCGCCCTTGATGTTGCGCCCGGCATGGATCATCTGCTGCACGGTCTTGCGCGCGATGTGCTGGCCCATGCTGTCGTTGATGCGCCGCCCCGCGAGGATCACCTCGGGGTGGTAGCCCATCAGCTCGGCCTTGTGCGTGAGGTAGTAGGGATCGACGCCGATGCAGTGGCCGCCGACCAGGCCCGGCTTGAACGGCAGGAAGTTCCATTTCGTGCCGGCCGCCTTCAGCACCTCGCCGGTATCGAGTCCCATGCGCTCGAAGATGATGGCGAGCTCGTTGACGAAGGCGATGTTGATGTCGCGCTGCGTGTTCTCGATCACCTTGGCGGCTTCGGCGATGCGGATCGACGAGGCGCGGTGCACGCCGGCCTTGACCACCGAGGCGTAGAGGTCAGCGACTTTCTCGAGCGTATCGGCGTCGTCGCCGGAGACCACTTTGAGAATCTGGGTGAACGTGTGCTGCTTGTCGCCGGGATTGATGCGCTCGGGCGAGTAGCCGACGTGGAAGTCCTGCTTCCAGCGCATGCCCGATGCCTTCTCGAGGATCGGCACGCACACTTCTTCCGTGGCTCCCGGGTACACCGTGGACTCATAGACCACGATCGCGCCGGGCTTCATGTAGCGGCCGACCGTCTCGCTGGCGGACTCGAGCGGCGAGAGATCGGGCTGGCGCGCGGCGTTGATCGGCGTGGGCACGGCGACGATGATGAAGTCGGCCTGCTCGAGCTCCGCGGCGTACGAGGTGGCGCGGAACTGGCGCGCCTCGAGCAGATCGGCGGTGCTCACCTCGCCGGTGGCGTCGACGTGATGGCGCAGGTTCTCGATGCGCTTTTTCGACAGGTCGTAGCCGATGGTGGGGCGCTGGCGCCCGAATGCCACCGCGACAGGCAGGCCGACATAGCCGAGGCCGACGATTGCTACCGTCGGCAGCGTTGCGGCGCTGGTGGTTTCAGTCTGCTTGCGTTCCAGCACCTCAGGCATGCGCCACCTTGCGTTCCTCCGTGACCGGGACAATATTGTCGGCGTACCAATCGATCGTCTGCTGCAGGCCTTGCATGATCCGAACCGCGGGGCGGTAGCCCAGCAGGCGCACCGCCTTGGAGATGTCGGCGCGCGAAAACTGCAGGTCGCCGCGGCGCGGCTGGCGATGTGCCGCCTTCACCTGTGCCACCTCGGGGAAGCGCACGGCGACGCCGCTGCGGATCATCTCGTAGAGCTCGATGAGCGAGGTCTGGTCGCCCAGCGCGATGTTGTAGGCCTGGCCGAGCGCCGCCGGATCCTCGACCGTGGCGGCGAGCAGGTTCGCCTGCACCACGTTGTCGATATGGCAGAAATCGCGTCCCGCGCTGCCGTCGCCGTTGATGTAGGGCAGCTGGCCGCGCAACAGCGCGCCGATCCAGGCCGGGATCACCGAAGCATAGGCGCCGTTCGGGTCCTGGCGGGGGCCAAACACATTGAAGTAGCGCAGGCCGATGGACTTGAAGCCGTAGCACACGTCGAAGACATCCGCGTAGAGCTCGTTCACCGCCTTGGTGAGGCCGTAGGGCGACATGGCGCGGCCGGTGACCGCCTCGATCTTGGGCAGCGCCGGGTGGTCGCCATAGACGGCGCTCGAGCTGGCGTAGACGAAGCGCTCGACGCCCGCGTCGCGCGCCGCCACCAGCATGTTGATGAAGCCGGCGACGTTCGAGGCGCTGCTTGCGATCGGGTCGTCGATCGAGCGCGGCACGCTGCCGAGCGCGGCCTCGTGCAGCACCAGCTCCACCTCGCGGCAGGCCTCGCGGCAGTCGGCGATGCGGCGGGTGTCGCCCTCGATGAAGCGGAAATTGCCCCAGCGCGCCGCGCCCGCCGCCGCCTTGACGTAGGCGAGGTTCTGCGGCTTGCCGGTGGAGAAGTTGTCCAGCCCGACGACGTTCTGCCCCAGCTCGAGCAGGCGCTCGACCAGGTGCGAGCCGATGAAGCCGGCGCAGCCGGTGACGAGCCAGGTGCGCGGACGGCTTTTCAGCCGCTCTTCCACCAGGCTAATGCGCGCCCGCGGTTCTTCGTAGGT
>DASWER010000464.1:0-8371 GCA_036394655.1 Burkholderiales bacterium | reverse complement strand
ACTGGGCGCTAAAGCACGCGCCGGGGAAACCGGATTTCCACCATCCGCAGGCTTTTGCGCTGGAGCTCGACTGAAGTTCGGCATCGAGCGCCTGGTGGAGGAACGCGCGCTGCGCAGGCCGCTCGCGGGCAAGCGCGTGGCCCTGCTCGCGCATCCCGCTTCGCTGACGCGTGAGCTGGTGCATTCGCTAGACGCGCTGGCCGGGCTTTCCGATCTGAAATTGACGGCGGCGTTCGGCCCACAGCATGGCCTGCGCGGCGACAAGCAGGACAACATGGTCGAGTCGCCGGACTTCACCGATCCGGTCCACGGCATCCCGGTCTTCAGCCTCTACGGCACGGTGCGCCAGCCGACGCCGGCCATGATGGAAAGCTTCGACGTCCTGCTAGTCGACCTGCAGGACCTCGGCTGCCGCGTCTACACCTTCATCACCACGCTGCGCTACGTGCTTGAGGCCGCGGCGCGGCATCGCAAGGCAGTATGGGTGCTCGATCGGCCAAATCCCGCCGGGCGGCCGGTCGAAGGCCTGCGGCTGCGGCCAGGCTGGGAGAGTTTCGTCGGCGCGGGCGCGCTGCCGATGCGCCATGGCCTGACGATGGGCGAGCTCGCGCGCTGGTACCGGCAGACGCTGCATCTCGATGTCGAGCTGGAGGTCATTGCGATGACCGGCTGGTCGCCCGAGCATGGGCCCGGATATGGCTGGCCGCTCGGCGAACGCACCTGGATCAATCCAAGCCCGAATGCGCCGAGCATCGCGATGGCGCGCTGCTATCCGGGCACGGTGATGCTCGAGGGCACGACACTCTCCGAGGGCCGCGGCACGACGCGGCCGCTGGAGATGCTGGGCGCGCCGGACATCGATGCGGCGCGCCTGCGGCGCGAAATGGAGCGTCTCGCGCCGCAATGGCTGCAGGGCTGCCGGCTGCGCGAATGCTGGTTCGAGCCGACTTTCCACAAGCACGCGGGCGAGCTGTGCGGCGGCTTGCAGCTTCATGCCGAGGATCCGCTGTATCGCCACGATACGTTCCGTCCGTGGCGCCTGGTTGCGGCGGCATTCAAGGCGCTGCGCAGCCTGCGGCCCGACTACCCGCTATGGCGCGAGTTTGCCTACGAATACGAGCGCGACCGCCTCGCGATCGACCTCATCAACGGCGGCGAGCAGCTGCGCCGCTGGGTCGACGACCCGGCGAGCGCGCCCCACGACCTCGAAGCGCTTGCCGCGCCCGAAGAGGCCGCCTGGCGCGCCGAGCGCGAGGCCGTGCTGCTCTACTGATTTTCAGTTACAGTCGCCGCCATGCATCCCGCCTTACAAGGTGCCCTGATCGGCCTCGCCATCGGCGCGGTCCTCGTGTTCTTCGAATACGCCATGATCAACAAGGCCGTGAACGAGCGCGCCAAGAAGTACAACCGCGCGGCCGAGTTCGATGTGACCGACCGGCGGCGGATGGCGACCATCCTGCGTTTCGCACTGGTCCTGCCCCCGGCGTTCGCCTTCGCGTTCTGGTGGATCTGGGGCTGAGATGGCGCGCAAACCGCCGGCACGCCGTGCCGACGACATGACGGCGGACGAAGTGAAGCAGTTCTGGCACGGCTTCTGCGAGCGCAAGAACATCGACCCGGCGATCCGCGTTCGCGGCGACGCCAAGATCGATGAAGACCCGGATTACTGGGCCGACCAGACGATGATGAAGTTGCTGGAAGCGGTTTCGACCTGAGGGGGGGCAGATGATCAAACGATGGCTAATCGCCGGCGCGATGCTTGCATCGCTCGGCCTCGGCGCGGCGCTCTATGCCCAGCAGCCGGGCTTCACGCGCAAGATGCTGCAGGACCAGAACCTGAGCGTGAGCGAGCGGCACGCGGTGCAGGTCGTCGCGGAATTCATACCAGGCGGCGCGGCGGGCAAGCACACGCATCCGGGCGAGGAGCTGGGCTATGTGCTCGAGGGCACGCTGCAGCTCGAAGTCGCGGGCCAGCCGCCGCGGACTTTGAATGCAGGAGAGGTGTTCTTCATCCCCGCCGGGGTGGTGCACGACGGCAAGAACGTTGGCTCCGGGCCGGCGAAGGTGCTGGCGACGTACGTGGTGGAGAAGGGCAAGCCGGTCGCATCACCCGCGAACTAGAAGCTACTTCCAGTCGTCGTCTGGCGGCAGGGGCGCGACCTTGGGCATCTTGTCCTTGCGGCGCCGCCACCCGTACAAGAACATGCCGCCGATGCCGGCCACCACCAGTAGGAGGAACATGGCCAGCCAGAAGCTGCTTGTCGTCACGGCGCTTGTCCTTTCACAGTTCGCCCGCGCCGCAATAGCGCAGGACGACTATCCCAGTAGACCACTGCGCATCGTGGTCGGTTTCACGCCGGGCGGCGGGCCCGACCTCACCGCGCGTCACATTGCGCAGCGGCTCACCGAAGCTCTCCGGCAGCAGGTGATCGTCGAGAACCGGGCGGGCGCAGGCGGCACCGTCGCAGCCGCCCTGGTGGCGCGCTCGCCGGCCGATGGCTACACGCTGCTTTCGGTCTCGTCGGCCCACGCCGCCGCCGCCGCGATCTATCCGAAGCTGCAGTACGACACGCTGAAGGACCTCGCCGGCATCACGCAGACCGGGAGCTCCAAATACGTGCTGGTGGTGCCGCCAGCGCTTGGCGTGAAGTCGGTCAAGGACCTGCTCGCCGTCGCCAGAGCACGGCCCGGCCAGATCAACTTTTCCTCCGCGGGCACCGGCAGCGGCACGCATTTCGCCGCGGAGATCTTCAAAGCGATGGCAGCGATCGACGTGGTGCACGTGCCGTACAAGGGGATTCCGGAAGCGCTCGGCGAAACGCTCGCCGGTCGGGTGCAGTTCTTCATGGCGCCGATCGCCAGCGCCGTGAATCTGGTGCGCGATGGCCGGCTGGTCGGCCTGGGGGTCTCTTCGCGCAGCCGCGAGCCTTTGCTGCCCGACCTGGCGACGATCGACGAAGCGGGGGTGGCGGGGTACGAGCAGGAACTATGGTTTGGCCTCCTGGCGCCTGCCGCGCTACCCCGCCCGATCATGGCGCGGCTCAACGGCGAGATCGGCCGCATCCTGTCGGACAACGACACCAGGGCGCGCTGGGCGCCACTCGGCATCGAGCCGCGGCCGACGGCGCCCGAAGAGTTCGATCGACTCGTGGCGCGCGAGCTCGCGCTCTACACGCGTATCGCGCGCGCCGCGAACATCACTTCACAGTAGCGGGCGGCTGGGCGGGCGGCTTGACGATCGGTTCGTCCGGTTGGGCGACGCCCGCCGGCAGCGCGAGCCCTTCGCCTTTGATGTCGATGCCCATCACCGGCGCGAAGAACTGATTGCGCGCCGAGCCGGAGCTCGGAATGCGCGGGCCCGGCTGGGCACCGCTCGCCGGCGTCACGCTCGCCGGCACTGCGACCTTCGGATCCACCTGCGGCTGCTGCTGCCCCTGCTGCGCAGCGACGCTCCCCGCGAATCCAAGGCTCGCGGCCAGCACCCATGGCAATCTCGGCATGGTGTTTCCCCCTTTCGGCGCCATCTTACCGTCAGTCGACTTTCATGCCGGTGTCCTTCACCAGCTTCGCCCACTTGGTGACATCTTCGCGCACGAATTTTCCGAACTCGTCGGGCGCCATGGCCATCGGCACTGCACCCTGCTTGCCCCAGTTTTCCTTCACGTCGGGAGCGTTGAGCACCTTGTTCACCTCGGCGCTCAGGCGCTCGAGGATCGGCCGCGGTGTGCCTGCCGGCGCCATCAAGCCCAGCCAGATCGTCGCCTCGTAGCCCGGTACGCCGGCTTCGGCGGCCGTCGGAATTTCCGGCGTGACCGCGGAGCGCAGCTTGCCGGTGGTCGCGAGACCCTTCAGCTTGCCCGCGCGCACATGCGACACGATGGTGCTGATCGCATCGAACATCATGTCCACCTGGCCGCCGAGCACCGCAGTGCGCGCCTGATCGCTGCCTTTGTGCGGCACATGCACGATGTCTACGCCCGCCATGTACTTGAACAGCTCCCCAGCCATGTGGTAGGGCGTGCCCGGGCCCGAGGACGCGTAGTTGAGCTTGCCGGGCTCGGCCTTGGCGAGCGCAATGAACTCGCGCAGGTTATTCGCCTTCACGCCGGGCGCCGCGACCAGCAGCAGATCCTGGTAGTTGATGCCCGTCACGGGCGCGAGATCGCGCAGCAGGTCGTAAGGCTTTTTCGGAATGAGCGTCTCGTTCACCGTGTGCGTGTTCGACATGATGAGCACGGTGTAGCCATCGGGCGCCGACTTCGCGACCGCGTCGGTGCCGACCACCGCGCCGCCGCCGGGACGGTTCTCGATGACGAAGGGATGACCCAGCGCCTCGGACAGTTTCGCCGCCAGAAAGCGCCCATAGACATCTGCGGAGCCTCCGACCGCGAACGGCACGACGACGCGCACCGTTCTGGACGGATAGCTCTGCGCGAACGATGTTGCGGCCGCGAGCGCGAGCAGCAAAGCGAAAACGCCTCGGATCATGTCTCCTCCTGATTAGAATGACCGCGTCCATGAGAATACTCGTCACCGGAGCCGCGGGCTACATCGGTTCCGCACTGGTGCGCGCGCTCGGCGAATCCGATGTTCTCGCCACCGATCAAGCCAGCATGCCGTTCGCACACGCGGTCACCGGCAACATCGCTTATCCGCAATTCGCGCGCTCGCTCATCACGCCGGAGGCCGTCGCGGTATTCCATCTCGCGTCACTCGTCTCCGGCGGCGCGGAGCAGAACTTCGAGCTTGGCACCAAGGTGAATCTCGATGCGACGCGCGATCTGCTCGAAGCCTGCCGGCTGGCGGGCCATCGCCCGAAATTCATCTTCGCCTCTTCGATTGCCGTCTACGGTGGCCAGCTGCCGGATCCCGTCACCGACGACACGCCGGCATCGCCCCGTATTTCCTATGGCGCGCAGAAGCTCATCGGCGAAGTGCTGATCGACGACTACACGCGTCGGGGTTACATCGATGGCCGCGCATTGCGGCTGCCGACGGTGATGGTGCGTCCCGGCAGCGCCAACACCGCAGTGTCCGGCTGGGCGAGCGCGATCATCCGCGAGCCGCTCGCGGGGCGCGATTACGTCTGCCCGGTCGAGCCGCGCACGCGCATGGCGTGCATCTCGCTTGCTCGCGTGGTGGCGGCTTTGCAGCGCATCGCCGAAATTCCTTCAGCAACCCTCGGCGCGCGGCGCACGGTGCTCCTCACCGGCATTTCCGCGAGTGCCCAGCAGATGTGGCATGCGGTCAAGGACAAGGCGGGCGGCAAGGTTCGCTTCGCCCCCGATCCGGCGCTGCAGGCGATCATGGATGCGGTGCCGAAGGCGACGCTCTCGCGCCGGAGCGCCGAGCTCGGCTTGCCGCACAGCACTTCGATCGGAGAGATCGTGCGTGAATACCAAGCGACTGCCCTCGCGACATAAGGTGGCAAAGAAGCTGCTTTCAAGAATCACGGTTGAGGGGCTCGACCGCGCGCCGCATCGCGCGTTCCTGCGCGGACTCGGGCTTTCGGACGCCGATATCGCCAGGCCTTTCATCGGCGTCGCCTCGACGGATGGCCGCGTCACGCCCTGCAATGCGCTTCTCGGACAGTTCGCGCGCGAAGCCGCGGCGGCGGTGCGCGAAGCAGGTGGGACGCCGTTCGACTTCGCCTCGATCTCGGTGGCCGATTCGATGTCGATGAATCACGGCGGCATGCGCTATTCGCTGGTCTCGCGCGAGATCATCGCCGACGGCGTGGAGGCGGTGGTGCGCGGCCATGCCTACGATGCGCTCATCGGCTTCGCCGGCTGCGACAAGACGCTCCCCGGGATGATGATGGCGATGGTGCGGCTCAATGTGCCCTCGGTATTCGTTTACGGCGGCGCTGCGCTTCCGGGGCAGTGGAAAGGCCGCGACGTGACCGTGCTCGACACCTACGAGGCGGTCGGCGCAGTACTCGCCGGCGACATGAAGGAGCGCGAGCTGGACCAGCTCGAGCGGGTTTGCCTTCCAGGCCTCGGGTCCTGCCCCGGCCAGTTCACCGCCAACACCATGGCGATGGTGAGCGAGACACTCGGCCTCGCACTACCCGGCTCGGCGACGCTGCCTGCGGTTGCTGCCGAACGAGCGGAGCTGACGCGCAGCGCGGGCAGGGTGGTGATGCAACTGCTCGAGCGCGGCGGGCCGCTGCCGCGCGAGCTGGTGACGAAGAAAAGCCTGGAGAACGCCTGCGCCGCGGTCGCCGCCACCGGCGGCTCGACCAATGCCGCGTTGCACATTCCTGCGATCGCGCACGAAGCCGGCATCCGCTTCACCCTGGACGATTTCGCGCGGGTCGCCAAGCGCACGCCGCTCATCGCCGATCTCAAGCCCGGCGGGCGCTTCCTCGCCAAGGATCTGCACGCCGCCGGCGGTGTATACGCGGTGCTCAAGTCTCTGCTGACGCACGGTTCCCTCCATGGCGACTGTCTCACCCTGTCGGGGCACACGCTGGAAGCAGCATTGCGTTCGCATGCGGGCGCCGACGGCGAAGTGGTACGGCGAGCGCCCATCATGAAGACCGGCGGCATCGTGGTGCTGAAGGGCAACCTCGCGCCCGAGGGGGCGCTAATCAAGGTCGCCGGGCTCAGGTCGCTAACATTTGAAGGTAAGGCGCGCGTGTTCGATTCCGAGGAGGCGTGCGCCGACGTGGTGAGGCGCCGCGCCTACAAGGCAGGCGACGTCCTGGTGATCCGCTACGAGGGGCCTAAAGGCGGCCCGGGAATGCGCGAGATGCTCGGCGTCACCGCGCTCATCTACGGGCAAGGGATGGGAGAGAAGGTGGCGCTCCTCACCGACGGGCGCTTCTCGGGCGCGACGCGCGGCATGATGGTCGGCTACGTCTCGCCCGAAGCCGCGGCAGGGGGCACGATCGCGCTCATCAGAAATGGCGATCGCATCCGCATCGACGCCGCCGCAGGCTTGCTATCGCTCGAGGTGCCGAAAGCCGAGCTCAAGCGCCGTGCGCCCAAGCCACCCCGACGTGCGGTGACCGGCGTACTGGAGAAATACGCAGCGCAGGTCGGTTCGGCATACGCCGGTGCGGTGACGCACAGCGGTCCGAAGCTCAAGCAGCGTCGGCGCGCCTGAGCCAATAGGCGAAGGTCGCGCGCACGATGGACGGCTGCAGCAGAAAGGCACGTGCCTCTTCCGCCAGCGCCGGGTCTACTTCCTTGAAGCCGCCTGCCGCCGTCGCACGCAGCTGCATGCGCGCGGCTCGCTCGAAGAACACCGCCAGATAGGCTGCTTCCTCCACGCTGCTACCGGCTGTGAGCAGGCCATGGTTGGCGAGCAGAACAGTTTTGGCACCGCCGAGCGCCGCGGAAATGATGCGCCCCTCATCGTCGGCGACCGGAACCCCGGGCCAGTCGGCCAGGTGCGCCGTGCCATGCAGCATCGCGCTGTCCATGTGGATCGTCTTCAGCGGCTGTCCGGTGGCGGCAAGCGCCGATGCATACGGCGCGTGCGTATGAATGATCGCCTTGACGTCTGGCCGCTGGCGATAGACCCAGATGTGGAAGCGCACGCCGGGATTGGGCCGGCCGCCCATGACAGGCTGCAGATCCTTGTCGACGAGCACCATGCGCTCGGCGCTCGCTTCCTCGAAGCCGTAGCCGAACTGCAGCGTCCACCAGGTATCAGGCCTGTCGGCGCGTGCGGTGACCTGGCCGGCGAGGCCGGATTCGTGGCCTTCGCGCGCCAAGATGCGGCACGCCCCAGCGAGCGCCTCGCGCGCCGGCAGATCGGCCGCCGGAAAATCCACGGCCATCTCACGGTTCACGCGGTCGATGAAGTCCTGCTTCATTGAATCAACTCATTTCATCAGACTGGGCAAGTACGTGGAGATGATCGGAAAGGCGACCAGGATGGCGAGGCGCACGCAGTCGACCGCAACGAATGGCATCACGCCGCGGAAGATGGTGCGCGTGGGCACTTGCGGCAACAGGGTGTTCAGCACGAAGAGATTCATGCCCACGGGCGGGCTGATGAGGCCGATCTCGACCACCACCACGATCAGGATGCCGAACCAGACGGGATCGAGGCCCATGTGCACGATCAGCGGGAAGAACAGCGGCACCGTGAGGAGAATCATCGACAGCTCCTCCATCGCCGTGCCGAGGATGACGTAGATCACCATGATGACCGCGACCACCGCGATGGGATTCACCTCGAAGCGCGAGACGAAGGTCTTGAGGTCCGCGGGCATCGAGGTGATATTGACGAACTCGGCGAACATCAGCGCGCCGATCAGGATCATGAACAGCATCGAAGTGGTGCGCGCGCTCTCGAGCAGCGCCTCGTAGAGCTCGCGCCAGCCGAGCGCGCGGCGCGCGAGCGCGAACACCATCGC
>DASWER010000463.1:0-5314 GCA_036394655.1 Burkholderiales bacterium | reverse complement strand
ACCGGTGATCAGGCCGGGACCGAGGCGCTGAAGAAAAGGCTTGTCCCCGGCTGCCGGTCGTGGCACCCCTAATCCTCGGCGCTGAAGCCCGAGGCCTTGACGATCGGCCCCCAGCGCTCGAGCTCGTCCTTCACCACCGCGCCGAAGCCGACCGGCGTCATCGCCACTGCGTCGAGTCCCATCTTGAGGAGGCTGCGCTGCACATCGCCGTGCGCGGTGGCGTCGGCGATGCCGTTGGCGAGGCGCTTCACGATGTCGGCCGGCGTCTTCGCCGGCGCGAAGAAGCCGAGCCACGGCGCGATGGCGATATCCGGGTAGCCCGACTCGACCAGGGTCGGCACGTCGGGCAGGAAGCGCGAGCGCTGCGCGCTGGTCACCGCGAGCACGCGGACCTTGCCACCGCCAAGCTGCGGCAGCACCTCGGAAAGCGGATTGATGCTCACCGGCACCTGGCCGCCCATCAGGTCCTGCAGCGCGGGCGCGCCGCCCTTGTAATGCACCGGCGTCAGCTCGACCTTGGCATCGCGCGCCAGCATCACGCCGACGAAATGCGGCGTGCCGCCGGCCGCGGTCGTCGCATAGGATGCCTGCTTCGGGTTGGCCTTCGCCCACTCGACGTACTCGCGCACCGTTTTCACTTCCGCGGGTAGGGCGGGCCCGGCAGCGAACGCCAGCGCCGAGCGCGCGACGAGCGCGATGGGGATGAAATCCGCGAGCGGGTCGTAGGAAAGCTTCTTGAAGCTGTTCGGATACACCGTCATCAGGAAGTCGGGCACGAAGAGCAGCGTGGTGCCGTCGCGCTCGGCGTTCTTTACTGCCTCGACCCCGGTGCGGCCCGAGGCGCCAACGCGGTTCTCGATGATCACCGCCGGCGCATAGTTGCCGCGCAGCTTGTCGGCCACCAGGCGCGCCAGCACATCGGTGCCGCCGCCGGCCGGAAACGGCACGATGATGCGCAGCTGCTTGGTGGTGGTGGTCTGCGCCCAGCCTTTCACGCTGACCGCGGCGGCGCCGAGGCCGAGCAGGAGCTCGCGTCGCGAAATCATTTCAGCGCCGCGATGCCCGCGGTGCAGACCTGCTCGTCCTCGTGCGACTGCACGCCCGAGACGCCGATGCCGCCGACGCACTCGCCCTGCACCATGATCGGCAGCCCGCCCTGCACCGGCAGCCCGGGCATCTTGAGGAGCGCGACCCGTCCGGCGGCGATGCGGTCCTCGCCGACCTTGGTCGGGCGCCGCGCGAGCGCCGCGCTGCGGCCCTTCTGCGCCGCGATCTCGGAAGTGATCGGCGAAGCGCCGTCCATGCGCGTCAGCAGCAGCACATGCCCGCCGTCGTCGAGGATCGCGATGGTGACGTTCCAGTTGTTCTTCTTCGCCTCGGCTTCGCCGGCGGCGGTCATCTTGCGGCAGTCTTCAAGGGTCAGACAGGGTTTGGTTTTCATAGGCCGCGATGGTAACGCGGCCTGCCGGTGCTCAGGGGGCGGTGCTTTCTTCCAGCTCGACGCCGAGCCCCACCAGCCGCGTGACGCGCTGCTCCAGGTCCTCCTCGATCTTCTTGCTCTCGGTGACGTCGCGGATCAGCACCACGGCGCCGATGGTCTGACCGTCGAGCCCGCGCAGCGGCGCGGCCGACGCGAGGATCGTCTTGGCGGAGCCGTCGAAGCAGCGGATTTCGAGCGGCTCGCTGTGCGAGCTTTCGCCCAGCCTGATTGCACGCGCCAGCGGCGAGCCGTGGTTCTTGATCATCTGGCCCGCGGAGTCCCACCAGCCCAGCATCTCGCCATAGGCGTCGCTCTGCGCCGAGCGGCTGCATTTCAGGATGCGCGCCGCCTCCTCCGTGCTCTGGCAAATGCGCCCGTCGACGTCGGCGATCAGCACCCCGACCGGCAGGCTCTCCAGCACTGCCGAAAGTTTGCGCCCGACCCGCAGCAGCTCCTCGGACTCGCGCAGGTGCAGCTCCTTCTGCCTGAGGAAGTCGGCCTTGAGCCTGAAGGCGCAGTAAGCCGCAATCTTCATCTTCAGGATCTCGGGATCGAAGGGCTTGCTGAAGTAATCGATGCCGCCGACTTCGTAGCCCTTTTTGACGAACGGGTCGTCCTGGTACACCGCGGTGACGAAGATCAGCGGAATGTCCTGCAGCGCGGGGACCTTCTTGATCCGGGCCGCGGTTTCGAAGCCGTCCATCTCGGGCATGTGCACATCCATCAGGATGATGTCCACGTCGCGCCGCGTTTCGAGAAGCGCGATGGCCTCGGCGCCCGAATCCGCGAACAACATCTCGTACTCGGCTTCCAGGACTGCCGCCAACGCGAGCTGATTGGCCCGTTTGTCGTCGACGACTAACACTGTTCCCCTTTGCGTCGTGGCCATGGCTGTCCTCCTTTCGCCGACAGCCGCAAGGGATGTGCCATGCGCGCCCTAAAAAAGGGCGACCGATACGCTTACCTTCCGCCGCCCTTCACGAATTCCAGCGACTGCCGGAAGAGCTCCAGATCCTTCTCGTAGTCCGCGGCATCCGCGCGGTCGATCTGGATCCACTCCTTGGTGGCCGGCAAGCCGGCCGGCTGGAACGGCACCACGTTGTCCCTCGAGAAGTGCAGCTCCCTCGCGACGGTCACGGGGAGGCGCAGTCCGACGCCGTTGCCGCTGATACAGGCGAACATGCGGTCGCTCACGAAATAGGCGTGCAGCCCCTTGAGCTTTCGCGTGCTGGCGCCGGGCAGCTTGAGCAGCACGGCGTCGATCTGGCTTTCGCGCGGCGTCGTCGGCATCAGCGCGCCAGGGTATAGAGCGGATCGTCCATGCCGTGCTTCTGCACGGTGAACCCGGGCGGAAATCCCGAGGCTTCGCGCATCGGCTCGGACACCGTGTCGCCAAACACCAGCGTGCGGTGCGCCACGCGCCATTCGCCTTTGCGCTTCTCGAAGCGGTCGAGGTAGCGCGCCGATGCGGTGACCCGGCGCCCGGCGAAGCGCTGCAGCACCAGCACATACGTCTCAACGAACGCACGCTCTCTGGCCTGGAACTCGATCAACACATTGGTGTTGAAGTGCATCGAGTGTTCCTGCTCGGCGTGCAGCTTGGCGATATGCGCCAGGAACGCGTCGGGCGGGCCCTTGAAAAAGCCGTGATCGTCGATGGCATCGTCATGGTAGAGCGTGCGCGCGAGCGCCCAGTCCTGCCGATCCACGGCGCGCGCGAAGCGCTTGAGGCAATCCTCGATTGCCGTGCGCGCTTCGAGCTCGTCGAGGAAGTGCTCGAAAATCATGCCGTCGTCTTGATGTTGAGCTCCTTCAGCTCGCCGAGCTCGGCGCCGTCGTCCATCGAGAAGCGATCGCCGAAATCGAACAGATCCTCGTTCTGGAATCCCGGGTAGTGCTGGATCTCCCACCAGTTGTGATCCAGGTCCTCCATGTAGAAGGAATACACCCCATGCTGCATCACCACCGGCAGCACCTGGCGAATCTTGTACTTGTCCTTGTGCCTGACCGCGTTCTCGTGGGCCTTGTCGACCTCTTCCTTCGAGCCGACGTCCATGCCCCAGTGGTTCAGCACGTTCTGCGGGTGCACCGCCGCGCCCACCTCCACGGCCACAATGTGGAACTTGAGGCCGCAGCGCACCACCATCGCAGGCTTGGCGTGGCGCACGCATTCGAGGCCGAGGAACTCCTCGTAGAACTTGCGCGACTCCTTCAGGCTGTAGCACTCCATCGTGCCGTGCGACATCACGAACGGCTTGACTATGGAGTTCTCGGTCTTCGCTTCGGCGATGCCGTCCTGGATGATCTCTCGCGTCTGGGACATAGCTCCTCCTATGGAACCTATGGAATTGAGGCCTTGTCGGCCTCGGTCAGGAACGAATCAGCGTAGAACTCTTCGACCGGCAGGCGGCACTGCAGGCTGAAATCGCGCCGCGCCGACTCGACTACGATGGGCGCGCCGCAAGCATAGACCTGCACGCCCGACATATCCGGAAAATCCTTCATCACCGCGCGGTGGACGAAGTCGACGCATTCATTCCACTGGCATTCCGCGGTCGGCTCGGAGAGCACCGGCACGAACCTGAAGCCGGGCCGCTGCCAGCTGCGCGCGAGATCCAGCATGTAGAGGTCGCGCTTGATGCGGCAGCCCCAGTACAGCGTCATCGGACGCTTCTGCTCCAGCTTCTTCTCGAGCGCGTACTCGATGATCGACTTGATCGGCGCGAAGCCGGTGCCACTCGCCAGCATCACGATCGGCTTGTCGGACTCCTCGCGCAGGTAGAAGCTGCCCAGCGGACCTTCGAACCTGAGCAGGTCTCTTACTTTTAATTTAGAAAAGACATGGTCGGTGAACAGCCCCCCCGGCGTCTGCCGGACATGGATCTCGAGCGCCGTCACGCCGCCCGGATCGGGCTTCGTCGCGAGCGAGTAGCTCCTGCGCTTGCCGTCTTTCAGCAGGATGTCGATGTACTGGCCAGCGAGGAAGCGGAAGTTCTCGTTCATCGGCAGCCGCAGACCAATTACCGCGACGTCGGGCGCGGGCTTGTCGAGCTTTTCCACCCGGCACGGGATGATGCGCGGGCGCACGCCATGCACCTCGCGCACCTCGATGGTGACGTCGGTCAGGGGCTTTGCCTGGCAAAGGAGCGCATAGCCCTTCGCCTTGTCGACATCGGGCAGATAGGTGGCGTGCACCGCGCCGTAGTCCACCTTGCCCTCGAGGATCGTGCCGCGGCAGGTGCGGCACACGCCGGCGCGGCAGCTATAGGGCAGCATGTGCCCGGCATCGAGCCCCGCCTGCAGGACGCTCTTGCCCTCCTCGACTTCGTAGGTATGCCCGCTGGGCATAAGTGTGACGCGATAAGCCATGAGTTAGTTTAGCCCCAGATATGCCCGCCGAATGTGCGGCTGCGAGGTCAGTTCGCGCGGCGCGCCGGCGGCGACGATGCGCCCCTCCTCGAGCACATAGGCATGCCGCGCGATGTCCAGAGCGGCAGCGACGTTCTGTTCCACCAGCAGGACCGCGACGCCGCGCGCGTTGACCGCGCCGATGATACTGAAGAGCTCGAGCACGATCGCCGGCGCGAGCCCGAGCGAGGGCTCGTCCAGCAGCAGGAGCTGCGGCCGCGCCATCAGGGCACGTGCGATGGCGAGCATCTGCTGCTGCCCGCCCGAGAGGACGCCGGCCGGCGCGTCCATGCGCTCTTTCAGCACCGGAAACAGGCCGCACACCTCCTCCATCGTCTGCGCACGCCGTGCCTTGGCCGCAGCGCGGTAGCTGCCGAGCTCGAGGTTCTCGCGCACCG
The DNA here is from genome assembly GCA_036394655.1 of Burkholderiales bacterium. Taxonomy (GTDB): domain Bacteria; phylum Pseudomonadota; class Gammaproteobacteria; order Burkholderiales; family SG8-39; genus SCGC-AG-212-J23. The sequence continues at coordinate 28 of DASWER010000463.1, read as the reverse complement.
TGAGGCCGGTGAACAGCCGCCGGCCCTC
>DASWER010000462.1:0-1863 GCA_036394655.1 Burkholderiales bacterium | reverse complement strand
CACGCTCGCCATGGTGCTGCGCGCGAAGCGGGAAGGGCTGCCGCTGCCCGCCGCGATCGCGCCAGGCACGCCGATGTCGGATCTCACGGGCGCCGGTGACTCCTTCCAGACCAACGCCATGGTCGACAACGTGCTCGTCGCTTACGGCGCGAACTGCGACAAGCGCGCCGCGCTCTACGCCGCCGGCCGCGACCTCAGGGACCCACTGCTCTCGCCGGTGTATGGCGACATGAAGGGCTTCCCGCCGACCATCCTCACCACCGGCACGCGCGACCTCCTGCTCTCCAACACCGTGCGCGTGCATCGCAAGCTGCGCCAGGCGGGCGTCGAGGCGTCGCTGCAGGTGTTCGAGGGACAGTCGCACGCGTATTACTACCGCGACGTCACCGCGCCCGAGAGCAAAGAGGCCTTCACCGAGATCGCGCAGTTCTTCGACCGGCACCTGGGCAAATGAGCTTGGTCGCCTGCCTGCTCCTTTCCCTGTGCATCGGCATGGTTCACGCACAGGAAAAGCCCAATCGTGTCGAGCGCGCGGCGAAGAAAGCCGCGGACGGCGTGGAGCGGACCGTCAATCGCACCGGCAAATGGGCCGAGCGCACGGGCAAGAAAACCGCGAAGGCGGTCGAACGGACCGTCGACAAAACCGAGAACTGGATTAAGAAGAAGACCGAGTAGCTTTACGGCGGGCGCGCGCCACGCCCCACGCGTACACCAGCGCGAGCCCGGCGAGCGAGCCGCAGCCGACCAGCACGTAGCGGCGCACCAGCGTTTTGGTCGGCCAGCGGTACTCCTCGAGCAGCTTCATCGGGTCCGACAGGCCGCTGCCTTCGTTCTCGCCGAAGGGAATCACGTCGGCATTGAATTGCGCCACCCACCAGGTGCCGAACATGTCGACGAACGCCGCGGCGCCGATCAGCAGAAATCCCCAGCGCAGCCAGCCCTTGTAGAGCTCGGTGCGCTTGCCGAAGAAGAAGCTCGCCATGAGCAGCGCCGCGAGCACCATCCCCATGCCGTCGCCGCCGAACGTGAAGAGCATTTCCGCGGTGTTTTCGCTGATCACCAGGGTGCCGAATGCCTGCACCAGCAGCGCGGCGCCGAGGAGGGCGAGGTAGCCCGGCTTTTCCGCGAGCCACGCCTTGTACATCCCGTAACCGATCGCGCCGGCAAGAATCACTGGCGCGACGAAGCCGCGCGATTCCGGGATCAGCGTCTTCCACAGGGTTGGGATCGCGAAATAGCCGCAGAGCCACGCGCTCACCGCGTGGCCCAGCTCGTGCACCGGCATGCCGAAGAAAATCCGCTGCAGCGAAGGCATAAGCAGATGCAGCGCAACCGCCAGGGCGAGCGCGGCCGGGATCGCGGCGACGCAGAGCTTCCACTCCAGGACCGGATCGTCGACCACCACATCGTCCGCGACGACCGGCTCCTCGAGCGCGAGCGGCGCTTGCGCAAGCGGCGCGCGGCCCTGCGTCTTGATGAACTCGGCCTTGGCGTAGTTCGCGCCGCAGCGCGGGCAGCTGTCGCCCGCCGCGCGCGGTGCGCTACACCATGGGCATGGTCCGCCGGAGGCCACGCGGGGAGCCTATGCCCAGCGAATCGGGCGCGTCAATGTGCGCGCGGCCTGCTAGATTCGAGCCCCAATAATAATTACGACCCTGGCCCCGAATTCTTTTAAATGGGGACAGACCCCATTTTTCTCATCAGAGAATCCGCTCGAGCGCTGCGAGATCGATCGGCTTGGCGAGATGCGCGTCGAAGCCCGCCTCGCGGGTGCGGCGCCGGTCGTCCTCCTGTCCCCAGCCGGTCTGCGCCACCAACTTCAGATCGCGTCCTTCATGCGAGGCGCGCAGGCGGCGCGCCACC
>DASWER010000461.1:0-1766 GCA_036394655.1 Burkholderiales bacterium | reverse complement strand
CAGGCGAGGGCTGAAGGCGGGGTGACCTGGTACACCGCGATGAACGTGCCCGACGTCGAGGCGGTGAAGAAGCTCTTCGTGCAGCGCTACCCGTTCCTCAGCGTGGCGAGCGTGCGCGCCACCGGCGAGAAGGTGCGCACGCGGATCCTCACAGAGGCGCGCGCGAAGCGTTTTACCTGGGACGTGGTGTCCTTCAATGTGCTCGACATGGATGCGCTCAACCGCGAAGGCCTGCTCGCCGCCGATGCCTCGCCGGCCACGATCTATGTGCGCCAGTATGTGATCGGCTATAACACGCGCCTGGTGAAGCCGGCCGAGGCGCCGAAGACCTGGGCCGATTTGCTCCAGCCGCAGTGGACCGGCAAGCTCGCGCTCGATGAGAGCGACGTCGAATGGTATGCCGCGATGCTCGACTACCTGGGTCGCGAGAAAGGCATGAGCTATATGCGCGCGTTGAGCGGACAGAAGCCGCAGCAGCGCCGCGGCCATCATCTGCTGACGCGGCTGCTGGTCGCCGGCGAGTTTCCGCTCGCGCTGGTGCATGCCAACGAGATCGACAAGGAAAGGCAGGACGGCGCCCCGGTCGACTGGGTGAGGAGCTTCGATCCGATCATCACCTCGCCGAGCCAGGTCGCCATCTCGGCAAAGGCGCCGCGGCCGGCGGCGGCGCGCCTGCTGGTCGACTTCCTGCTGTCGCAGGAAGGCCAGCGCGCCATCCAGAACACGGGACGTGTGCCGGCGCGCACCGATCTCGGCGCCTCTTCGGGCCCCGAGCTCAAGGTCCATTACGTGCACGCGCGGCTCGCGCCGCAGTTCAACCGCTACGAGAACGAGTTCCGCGAAATCTTCGGCCGAGCCCCCTGATGTCCACCAAGCTCAAGCACATCGCCCTCGTCAGCGACAACTACGCCGTGCAGGGCAAGTTCTACGAAGCCGCGTTCGGCATGCGCACCGCGGCCGATCCGCGGCCCGAGCGCGCGGTGACGGTGGGCGACGGCTACGTCGGCCTCAACATCAACCCGCGCAAGCCCGGCCGTCCGGCGGGGCTCGATCACTTCGGCCTCGAGGTCGATGAGGTCGAGCCGGTTCTCGCTCGGCTCAAGAAGCACCGTGTGGAAGTGGTGAAGCGGCCGAGCACGCGACCGTTCGCCGGCATCAGCACGCACGATCCCGCCGGCAACATCTTCGACCTCTCGCAGCGCGGCATGGAAAACCGCACCTCGGTGTACGTCGAAACCGAGAAGCCCGCGGCCCGGCGCATCACTCACTTCGCGCTGCGCACGCTCGCCGCCGAAGAGCTGGTCGACTTCTACGCCGAGGTCTGCGGCCTGAAGCCGGTGAAAGGCAAGCACGGCAACTTCCATCTCACCGACGGCCGCGTCACGCTGGTGCTGATGCCCTGGCGCATCACCGACTACGAGGGCACGGGCATCGTGCGTCCCGGGCCCGATCACATCGGCTTCGAAGTGGAGAGCCTGGACGCGTTCAAGAAAAAGCTGGTCGAGCTCGGCGACAACAACCCGCACCTGCGCGCGCGCACGCTCGCCGGGCGCGAGGGCGAGGCGCGCATGAAGCTGTTCGCGTCGTCGTGCTCGCTGGGCGAGTACCGCATCGCCGATGTGGATGGCGTGCTGCTGGATGTTGCCGAAAAGAATCCGCGTTGACGGGCTGAGCGTCCGCCACTTCGACGTCGGCAAAGGCGCGCCGGTGCTGCTGCTGCACGGCGCCTCGCTCGGCTCGTCCGCCGATGTCTGGGGGCGCAACCT
>DASWER010000460.1:0-7443 GCA_036394655.1 Burkholderiales bacterium | reverse complement strand
ACCACGTAATTGGCGATCAGCTCGCCGACTTCGTCGCGGTATTGTTGTTGATTGGCGTGGCTCAACGATTTGCCCATGAGTTGACGGAGCCAGTATAGTTGCAGTGAGCTCCTCGGGAGAATCCTTATGGCCAATTCCAATCATGACCATGAGCACGGCGGTCATGCCCACGACGGTCACGAGCACACGCATGACGGGCTCGCGCCTCATTCGCACGGCGAGCCCACCGGCAACGCCATCGAAAAAATAGGCTTCACCCGTTCCCAGTTCCTGCGCATGTGCCTGGCGGGAGTCGCCGCCGGCGCGGCGGTGCCGTCGGGCGCACAGGCACAGGCGCAAGCACCCAAGGCCTCGAAGCCGAGGACTGATTCCTACGACGACCCGGTCGCCTTCAACGGGCCGAGCGCTTACCGGCGCTTCCTGCAGAAGGAAGGCATTCCCGTCTACGAGGGCGGCGCGATCGACGTGAACAAGGTCGAGCTCAAGCCGTGGAAGCGGGTCGGCGCGCTCGGCGCCTACATCTTTCTGGAAGGCACCGCGGGGACGGTCGACGCCTGGGTCGCCGAGATCCCGCCGGGAGGCCAGACCAATCCGGAGCGGCACATCTTCGAGGAGCAGACCCTGGTCCTCGCCGGAAAGGGGCGCACCCAGGTCTGGCAGGGTGACCCGAAGAACATGCTCACCTTCGAGTGGGAAAAAGGCGCCGTCTTTCCCTCGCCGCTCAATACATGGCACCGGCACATCAATACCGGGAAGGATCCGGTGCGCCTGGTGGCGATCACCAACGCGCCGCTCCTCATCGACATGTTCCGGCACACCGACTTCATCTTCGACAACGACTACGCCTTCACCGAGCGCTTCGACGGCCGCAAGGACTACTTCAGCGCGACGCCGCAGGCCTTCTTTCCCACCGTGCCGCGCGACCGGAGCGGAAAGACCAACGAGCGCGGCCACCATTCGCACTCCCTCGTCAACTTCGTTCCCAACATCTGGAAGTGGAAGCTCAATCCCGCGGGCCAGGGTGTCGAGGACGACGACAACCATCTGGCGCTGGCGCGCAACACCATGGCCTGCCACGTGGAGCAGTTTCCGACGGGCACCTACGAACGCGCCCACCGCCACGGCCCCGGCTCGACGATCATCCTGCTGGACGGTAGCGGATTCAGCATGATGTGGCCGAACGAACTCGGCACCATGCCCTTCAAGGACGGCAAGGACAGCCAGGTGCGCCTCGCGGAATGGAAGGAAGGAACGCTCCTCGTTCCGCCGCTCCAGTGGTACCACCAGCACTTCAACAACGGAAAGGTACCGGCGCGCTTCGTGAAGCTGGGCGGCTGGAACAACGACCTCTATCCCTTCACCACGACACTGGTGTCGGATCCCGGACGCGTGGACATCGACTATCCAAATGAAGACCCGCGGATCCGGCAGATCTTCATGGACAGACTCGCCGCCACCGGCGCGCAGTTCAAGATGCCGGAGAGCGTCTTCAAGAAACACGGCACCGGCTAAAACAAGATGCCGGTCTCGACGAGAAATCGCGCTTGCCCGGTCGAGTTTCCGCCATTGCCGAACCCTCGCCCCGGGGCGATGCGCCCGGCGTGCGTGAAAGACGGCTCGGCCCGCAGGAGAAATCCGCCCTTCTGATAGGTCGGGGTCAGCGTGAGCGACCATGCGGCGCTTCCAGGACCGTACAACAGGTCCGGGGCGCCATTTGCGGCGCTCCCCGTCGAGCGCACGATCTCGACGCGGCCGGCCAGACTGAAGCTGCTTGTGGACCGGTAGCTCACCAGCATTGCCGCGCCATAGCTTTGCGCGCTACTGCGAAAGCCAAGCTCGGCGCTGGCCGGGACATTGACGGCCTGGAGGTAAGAAGTCGTCGTCCATGGACCCGCAGCCTGTGTATAGACCAGGTTGTAGATTTGTCCGTTGTTCAATGCGATCGGCGTCGCGACGCTATTCACCCTCGTTGTCGCGGTATTTCCGCTGGCGAGGACGCTCAGGGAATGGGCGCTGTCGATCGTCCAGGTTGCCGCCCCGACGAGCCAGTCATAGCGTCCGGAATAAAAGCCGTCGTTGAGCGAAACCGACAGGCTCAGCGGGCCTGCGGCGTAGTCCGCCTGCACGCCGCGGCTGACCGCGGGCTCCTGGTTCCACAGCAAGCCGCGCTGGATATTCATGTTCTGGAACGTGAACGTGGGTTCGGGGCCGATCAGGGTCGCCAGCTTGCCCGCGCGGATGGAAAAACCATCGCCGGGCGCGAGCTTCACATAGGCAATCGGCAGCGGCCCATACAAATCGCTCGTGTTCCGGGCTGCGCGCACGTAGGGTGTGCCCACCACCGGTATCGAATAGATCCCGGCTTGCACATAAAACTGCGCCAAGCCCTCGGTGTTTTGGATCATGACCTGAGCATTGGCAACGTCGAGATGCCCGGAGCGATCGCCGGGTGCCGGATGCGTCTGCATCAAGCCAAGGCCGCTCAAGGCGCCAGTCACATAGATCGGGCCGAGCGGTCCCGCATCGACCGAAGCGGGCTGCGGATTCGCAATCAGCGGTCCGGCCATCTGCGGCTCCGCCAGCGGAACTTGCGCGCCGACGAGCCTTGCGACGACTGCGAGCATCAGGCCAGCAGTGGCCAGAGTCGTGATGTGCGACCACTGCATCAGGCGCTTGAGGAGTTGGTAGGCCGTGGCGGATTCGAACCGCCGACCAACGGATTAAAAGTCCGCTGCTCTACCAGCTGAGCTAACGGCCCGTATTGAACGCGAGAAGCGCGAAATTTTATCAGCCCGCTCGCCAGTATTGGTACTTCATGGTGAGGGCGGAGCCGATGACGATGAAGATGAAGGTGATGATCGAGCCGAGCGCGAGGGTCGAGAAGCCCGAGATGCCCTGCCCGATGGTGCAGCCGAGCGCGGTGATGCCGCCGAAACCCATCAGCATCCCGCCGACGATGTGGTTCGCGGTGTCCTCGGCATCGCGGAAGCCTTCCCAGCGGAACGTGCGCGTGGCGATGGCGTACGCCGCCGAGCCGGCGATCACGCCGACGCCGGAGGCGATGCCGTAGGTGATCATCTTGGATTTGTCCGTCCAAAGCATGAGGTAGTCGAGCGTATAGGCCATCGGCGAGACGAAGGAGAACGATTCCATGCGCCCGCTGTTGGTAGCGACGAACGCTTCCTCCAGGGTGCGCGGATCCTCGGCGACGTGGCCGAGATAGCCACTGACGAACCAACCTCCGACCACCACCAGCCCGGTGACCACGCCGCCCAGCGTGTAATCGAAGCTCGAGCGGAACTGCTTGCTCCAATAGACGAAGACCAGGATCGCGCTGGCGATCAGGGTAGCGAGCAGGGCGCGGTGCACGCCGGTCAAGGAAGGCAGATCCTGCCCCGCCGGCAGCGTGATCACCGCCTTCTCCAGCACGCCGACGCGGAAGGCGCCGAGCACGCCGCGCAGGGTCATGTACGCGGCGATGCCGAGGAAGACATAGACGATGAGCGATTTCAGGTTGCCCGCGCCGACGCGGATCAGGGTCTTCGAGCCGCAGCCCGAGCCGAGGGTCATGCCGACGCCGAAGAGCAAGCCGCCGACGATGTAAGAGAGCCACGTGAAGTTGGGGCCGGTATAGATCGACTTGGAGAGATCGATCACGCCACCGAGGTGCAGCGCCGAGGCGCCCAGCAGGGCGACCGCGATCGCGAGCAGCCACATCCGCATGCGCGAGAGCTCGCCCATGTTCACCCAGTCGGACACCGCGCCCATGGTGCAGAAGTGGGTCTTGTTGCCGACGGCGCCGAAGATGAAGGCGAGGATAAAGGCCCCGCCGGTCACGTACGGGACCAGCTGCGCCGGATTCGTTTCGATGACGACGCCCTCTTAGGAGGGGGCAGCCTGGCGTCGGGCGGCGTTCAGGCGCTGCTTGGCGCTGGTCGCGGCGCTGCTCTTCGGGTACTTGGCGATCACTTCCTCGAGCGTCTTCTGCGCGCTTTTGCGATCACCCATCGTCTCCTGCGAGCTCGCGATGCTGAGCATCGCGTCGGGCGCCTTCTCGCTGTCGGGCCAGACGGCGAGCAGCTTGCGCTGCGCGGCGATCGCCTGCTTGTAGTCGCGCTGGCCGGAGTGCGCCATGCCGACCCAGTACTGCGCGTTCGGCGCGAGCTTGCTGTTCGGATAGGTGACGAGAAAGCCCTGCATCGCCGAGACGGCGAGCGCGTAGTTGCCGAGCTTGAACTGATCGAGCGCGGCCTGGTAGGCCTTCATCTCGCCTTGCGACGCCTCGGCCTCGGCCGGCGCCGCGGGCTTGTCGGGCGCCGCGGTGGACTCGCGCGCCTGCTCGAGCTTGCGCAGGCGCGTGTCGATGTCGAGGTAAAGGTCTTTCTGGCGCCGGTCGGCGGTCTCGGCCTGGTTGGCGAGGACTTCGAGCTGCCCGCGCATGCGCGCCATCTCGTTCGACAGGTTCTCGACCTGGGTGGCGAGCTGGATCAGCGCGCTGCGGTCGGAGGCGCCGGCGAGCGCCGCCTCCATTTTCTTCAGCTGCTCGGCGACCTGGCGCTGGTTCTCGCTCACCTCGGCTCGCAGCAGGTCGATGCGCCGGCGCGCCTCGTTGTCGTCGAACAGGCCCTGCGCCGCGGCGTTGAACGCCACGGCGCAGCCGATGACGAGCGCGAGGCGCCGCAGCATCAATATTCGCCGCTATAGAGCATGTCGTCGCGGCGATTCTTCGCGTAGCAGTCCTCGGTGTGCTCGACGCAGGCCGGCTTCTCCTCGCCGAGGCTCACCGACTCGATCTGGTTCTCGCGCGCGCCGAGCAGCGAGAGCATCTTCTTCAGGCTGTCGGAGCGGCGCTGGCCGAGGCTCACGTTGTACTCGCGGCTGCCGCGCTCGTCGGCGTTGCCCTGGATCAGCATTTTGGCGCTCGGGTTGTCGCGCAGGAACTTGGCATGCGCTTCGACCAGCGCCTTGTACTCGTCCTTGACGTCGAACTTGTCGAAGTCGAAGTAGACCTGGCGCTTCGACAGGATGTTGTTCGGATCCTTGAGCATCGCGAACGGCGATGCCGAGGGCTTGCCGGTGTCGACGCGCGTCACCGGCTTGCTCTCGACCGCCTGCGGCTTCGCCGCCGGCTTCGCCTGCTCCACCGGCGCGGTGGCTGCCGGTTTTTGTTCTTCGGTCGCGCAGCCCGCGATGAGCAGGCCCGACGCGATCAACGGATAGAAAAACGCACGCATGTGATCCCTCCTTGTCATTCGATAAACGGTCCCCAGGCCGGCTCGCGCACATCCCCTGCCGTGGCACTGAGCCGTTGCTTGACGCGGCCATCGGCAGACACCGCCGACAGCACGCCGCGCTCGTTGATCACCGTGGCCAGCAGAATCATGCGGCCGTTGGGCGCGAAACTCGGCGATTCGTCGCGCTCGCTGTCGGTAAGGATTTGCACCTGACGGTTCGAAAGATCGAGCAGCGCGACCTGAAACTTACCGGCGTTGCGCGTGATGTACGCAATGGTTTTTCCGTCCGGGCTGATTCTCGGTGACACATTATAGCTGCCCTCGAAGCTGATGCGCTGCGGCTCGCCACCGCCCGCCGGCATGCGGTAGACCTGCGGGGTGCCGCCGCGGTCGGAGGTGAAGTAGATCCACTGCCCGTCGGGGGAGAAGCGCGGCTCGGTGTCGATCGCGCTCGAGACCGCGAGCCGGCGCGCGCCGCTGCCGTCGGCATTGATCAGGAACAGCTGCGAGCCGCCCTCGCGCGAGAGCACCACCGCGAGACGGTTGCCGTCCGGGGTCCAGGCGGGCGCCGAGTTCGAGCCCTTGAAGTTGGCCACCACATGGCGCTTGCCGTCGAGCAGCGAGTGGATGTAGACCACCGGCTTCTTGTTCTCGAAGGACACGTAGGCGAGGCGCTTGCCATCGGGCGCCCAGGCCGGCGAGATGATCGGCTCGAAGGAAGCGAGCGCGGTCTCCGCCCCGGCGCCGTCGTAATCGGCGATCTGCAGCTCGTAGCGGTTGCCGCGCTTCACCACGTAGGCGATGCGCGTCGAGAACACGCCCTTCTCGCCGGTGAGCTTCTCGTAGACGAAGTCCGAGATGCGGTGCGCGCCGGCGCGCACCTGGTCCTTGGTGAGCGTGTACGCGACGCCGCCGAGCGCCTGCTGCTTGACCACGTCGTGCAGCCGGAAGCGCAGCTCGAAGCGGCCGTCGGGCCGCGCCTGCACCGAGCCCACCAGCAGCGCATCGGCAAGGCGTGAGCGCCATTCCGGGTAATTGATGTTGGTGGCCTCGGTCGGCTCGGGCGAGATCGGCGGCAGCTCGAGCCCGCGGAACAGGCCGCTGCGCTCGAGATCGGCGCGCACGATGCTGCTGATGCCCCCGGCCAGCGCGCTCTCCCCGGCGAAGGGCGCGATGGCGATCGGGATGCGCTGGGCTCCGGCGCCGGTGATTTCGATGGCGAGCTGCGCCCGCGCCGCGGGCAGCGCCAGGCACAGCAGTAGAAATGCGAATAGGCGTTTCATCGGTCCTGGGGGTGAAATTTTAGTTCCAACTGGCGCTGGAAGAGGTTTCGGTCCTCCGGCAGCGGCAGCGGCGAAGACTTCATGATGGCGCGCTCGACCGCGTCGTCATAGCCGGCATGGCCGCTCGATTTCCGCTTGCGTACCGTGAGCACCTCTCCCGTGGGTAACAGAGAGACGTCGAAGATCGCCTCCGGGTTCCCAGGGATGTCCTGCGGCAGGATGATGTTGCCCCGCACCTTCTGGCGGATCTTGTCGCTCCAGGTGGCGAGCGCGCGCGAAACCGCAGCCGCCTGCTGGCGCGCGATCAGGTCGCGCAGATCGCGCTCGCGGCGCTGCTCGTCGAGCTGCTTCTGCTCGTTCACGGCCTGCTCGCGCATGCGCTTCTCGAAGGCGAGGTCGCGCTTGGGCGGCGGCGGCTTCGGCTTCGGCTTGGCCTTCTCGGGCAGCACGATCTCGGGTTTCTTGACCTCGGGCTGAACCTCGGGCTCGGGCTTCGGCGCGGGCGGCGGCGGCTTCGGCTCCTCGACCACCGGCGGCGGCGCGTCCCACAGCTCGACCGTCACCGTCGAAGGCGGCGAGCTCTGGAAGCGCACCCCGAGGAACAGCACCGCGATGAGCGCGAGATGGACCAGCGCCGAAAGCGCGAACGACGGCCCGAGCGCCGGCTGGAGTCGCCGGCCCGGCAGCGCTGCGGCGGCGGCGCTCACTGCGCGAGCTTCACCTGCAGGCCCACGCGGCTCACGCCCTGCTTGCGCAGCTCGTCCATCACCTGCAGCACCGACTCGTAGCGCGCGTTCTTGTCGCCGCCGACCAGCACCGAGAGCTCGGCGTTCTTGCCGCGCGCATCCTTGATCGCGGCTGGCAGCTCGCTCTTCGTGACGGTGCGCTCGCTCACGATCGCGCCGCTCCCATCGCGGCTGCGCACC
>DASWER010000459.1:0-4486 GCA_036394655.1 Burkholderiales bacterium | reverse complement strand
CGGATGAGCTCGTAGTCCTCGGCTCTTTCCGGCCCGCCCTGCGGCAGGTAGACGTGCTCGCGACCGTCGATGGTCGCTTCCAGGTTCTGCCCGGGCGGATAGACACCGGCGCGCAGCGCCACCGCCACCTCGCCTGAGCCCAGCACGGCGGAGGGCAACAGAAGACCGGTCTCTTCGCCCAGGCCGCGGATGCGGAACTTCACCGCCTTCGGCGCGCGCGACAGCGTCTCGATGCCGACGCGCGCTTCCTGCGCCGAGGTGCGGTTGACGCGGCGGATCGCGCCGACCACCCAGTTGTTGCCGCCGTCGGGCTGCATCGCGAGCAGCACGCCGACGCGCAGCCAGTCGGTCTTCACCTGCGGCACGATGGCGCCGAAGCCGCCGGCGCTGACGTTCTCCACCACCCAGCTCTCGGTCGAGCGCTGGTCGAAATCGAGCGAGGCGCCGGCTTCCGTCACGGCCTGGAGCGCGCCGGCGAGGCCATGCGCGATCGCAAGGCGCGACTTGACGCTGTGGCGCGCGCTCTTGCGCTCCGGCGGCTCGGGCGACCAGAGCGTCGCAAGGTGGCGCAACACATCCAGCGCGGCCTCCGGATCCTGCGGCGTGCCGAGGCTCGGCGGCACCTCGCGGGTGCCCTCGATGCGCTGGATCATGCTCTGCAATGAGACCAGCGCATTGCCCGGCCCGAAGCAGCGCAATCCCGCGCTCGCTTCCGGCGGCTTCACGATGCGCAGCGGCGCCATGGCGCGCGCCAGATCAGTCCAGTAAAGGAGTCCCGGCGCTGGCGCATTCGCCAGCAGAAAGCTCGGCGCGAGCTCGGCAATCACGCGCTCGGCCAGCTCGACTTCGGGCGCGAGCAGGCTGTCGGGCGAGCTCGCGCTGAAGAGCAGCGCCTTGAGGAATTCCTGGCGCGGCGAGGTCTCGCTGCCAGCAGTGGGATACAGCGCGAGCTTGCCATCGGCGAAGCCGCGTCCCTCGGAAAAGGCGTACACCTTGTTGAGTATTCCCCACGCCGACGGGTCGACCGGCCCATAGCGCATGTGCTGCCACTTGATCTGCTGCGCGGCGGCGCGCAGCGCACGCGTCACGGCAAGCGCGAGGCTCTTCGGCTCGAGCGCCTTCGGCGCCTGCCCCGCGGCGTCGAGCGCGCGGCCGAACGCCAGTCCCGCCTGGCGCCAGTACTCGTGCAGCTGCGTCCACATGCGGTTTTCCTGGTAGCGCGACGGGCGCGCCGCGCCGGCGTACTCGCGCGCCACCTTGCGCAGCCGCGGCTGCGCCGCGTCGTCGATCGCGCAAAGCAGCGCCGCGCGCTCGGGCGGCTTGAAGCCTTCGAGTACGCTCACCGATTCGAGCCAGTGCGCCAGCTCCTCGAGCGCCTTCAGGTCCTCGGCGGGCAGCGCATCGAGGATGCGCCGCGCCTCCTTCGGATTGCTCATCGGGTGATCGGCGCCGCCGCCAAAAAGCTTCAGCATGGTGGCAGTATACGGCCGATGAGCGAGCCCCTCGTAGCAGGCTTCACCGTGCTGGGACGCATCGGCGAAGGCGGCCAGGCGCAGGTGTATCTCGCCGAGCGCAACTTCGACGGCCTGCGCGTCGCGCTGAAAGTGCTCGACCCGCGCCTGCGCCAGGACAAGGTGTTCCTCGAGCGCTTCGTGCGCGAGTACAAGCTGCTCTCCAAGCTCGAGATCGAGTACGTGGTGCGCATCTACGACCAGGGCTTCGCCGGCGAGCATCCCTACATCGCGATGGAGTTCCTGCCCTCGGGCACCCTCGCGGTGCGCATCCGCGAAGGCATGACGCCGCGCACCGCGCTGCGCATCGCGGCGCAGATCGCCCGTGCGCTCGATGCGATCCACGCGCGCGGCATCGTGCATCGCGATCTCAAGCCGGCGAATATCCTGTTTCGTGCCGACGGCCGCCCGGTGCTGGTCGACTTCGGCCTCGCCAAGGATCTGGCGATGAATTCCACGCTCACCGGCCAGCATCGCCTGCTCGCGACGCCGCGCTACATGAGCCCGGAGCAATGCCTCGGAAGAGAGGTCGACCCGCGCTCCGATCTCTACAGCCTGGGCGCGATCCTGTGGGAGATGCTCACCGGCACGCGCATCTACGAGCAGGCGGGCCCGGCCGATCTCATGCGCATGCACGTCACGGCGCCGCCGCCGCGCCTGCCGGACGCGTTGGTCTCGCACCAGCTGCTGCTCGACAAGCTGCTGGCGAAAGAGCCCAACGATCGCTTCCAGAGCGCCTCCGACGTGTGCGCTACGATCATGCTATGAGCGAGCGTCAGTATCTCGACCTGCTCGCCGAGGTGCTCGAGCACGGCGCGCGCAAGTCCGACCGCACCGGCACCGGCACGCTCTCGGTGTTCGGCCGCCAGCTGCGCTTCGCGCTCGACAAGAGCTTTCCGCTGCTCACGACGAAGAAGCTGCACCTCAAATCCATCCTCTACGAGCTGCTCTGGTTCCTGCGCGGCGACACCAACGTCAAGTGGCTGCAGGAGCGTGGCGTGAGCATCTGGGACGAATGGGCCGACGAGCGCGGCGAGCTCGGCCCGGTGTACGGCTACCAGTGGCGCCACTGGCGCACGCCCGATGGCCGCGAGATCGACCAGATCGCGGCGGTCATCCAGTCGCTACGAAAAAAGCCGGACTCGCGCCGCCATATCGTCAGCGCCTGGAACCCCGCCGACGTCGACAAGATGGCGCTGCCGCCCTGCCACGCGCTGTTCCAGTTCTACGTCGCCGAAGGCCGGCTCTCCTGCCAGATGTACCAGAGAAGCGCGGATCTGTTCCTCGGCGTGCCGTTCAACATCGCGTCGTACTCGCTCCTCACGCTGATGGTGGCGCAGGTCACCGACCTGAAGCCTGGCGAATTCATCCTCACGCTGGGCGACGCCCACCTGTATCTCAACCACCTCGAGCAGGCGCGCGAGCAACTCACCCGCTCGCCGCGTCCGTTCCCGCGCATGCGCCTCAACCCCGCGCGCCGCGAGCTGCTCGACTTCGAGTACGCAGACTTCACCCTCGAAGCCTACGAGCCGCACCCGGCGATCAAGGCACCGATCGCTGTTTGACCGCAGAATAGGGGATGAAGCGACGCACGTTCATCGCCTTTCTCGGCAGCACGGCGGCCGCATCGCCGCTTGCCGCGCTGGCGCAACGGGCCAGCCGGATGCAGCAGATCGGCGTGCTAATGGGCCTCGCCGAAGGCGATCCTGAAGGACAGGAGCGGTACGCGGCCTTTCGAGAGCGACTTCAGAAACTTGGATGGACCGACGGCGGCAACATCCGCGTCATCACGCGCTGGGCGGCGGGCGATATCGCGCGCACGCAGGCCTACGCCGCGGAACTGGTCGGCCTCGCGCCGGATGTGATCCTCGTGAATACCCCGCCGGGGTTGGCGGCCCTGCAAACCGCAACCAAGAGCATTCCGGTTGTGTTCGTGCAAGTGGTCGATGCGGCGGAAAGTGCAGTCGATAGCCCCGCGCGTCCGGCCGACAACATCACCGGCTTCTACACGTTCTTCGAATACTCGATGACGGGGAAATGGCTGCAGATGCTCAAGGAGGTGGCGCCTCGGATCAGGCGGGTGGCAGCCATGCAGAACCCGAAGCATCCGGCGTGGACCAAGTATCTCGGCGCCCTCAGAAACATCGCGTCCTCATTGGGGGTCGAGGTGATTCCCGCGCCTGTGGAGGAGCCCTCCGAGATCGAGCGAGTCATCGAGAGATTCGCGCGCGTACCGAACGGCGCCCTTGTCGTGCTGCCGGACAGCTTCACAACAGCGCATCGCGGCCTGATTGTCGCCGCGGCGGCGAAATACCGCGTACCCGCGATTAGCCAGAGCAAGTCCTTCGCCACAGCCGGCGGATTGATGTCTTATGGCGCCGATCTGGTTGATTTGTTGCGGCAGGCGGGTCCGTATGTCGATCGCATCCTGCGCGGCGCAAAGCCAGCCGAGCTTCCCGTCCAGGCATCGACCAAACTTGAGTTGGTCATAAACCTTAAGACCGCGAAGGCGCTAGGTCTCACGATCCCGCAGTCGATCCTGCTTCGCGCGGAAAACGTGATCTCGTGATGAACGTCATGCGGGCTTGCCCGTCGTGACCCTGTTCCGTTTCGTGTGTATCGCCGCCGTCGCGTTCGCCGTCTACTGGTTTGGTCTACGCAGCAACGCAGGATGCGGCAAGCGAGGCGCGGTGGCGTGCCCCGCACCGGCGCTCGAGGAAGGCGTGGGCGAAACACTGGGTGCCGCCGAGGTCTGTCGGGGCACGGGCTACCTGTGCGCCGGTCGCAGTTCGTTCCAGGTCATGCGCTGGCAACTCGACAAGGGCAAGCTTCGCGTGCGCGTGCGGCTGCCCGAATTCGTGGATGCAGAAACGGCGCGCGAGATTCGCGCTGCAGCCATCGAGGGGATCATGGAATGGGACGGTCATCCGTTCCCGCTGGTCATCGATACCGGCGATTTCACTTTCCGGTTCTGG
>DASWER010000458.1:0-3071 GCA_036394655.1 Burkholderiales bacterium | reverse complement strand
GCTGCAGAAAGTCGAGAACAAGTTTTCGCACATGAAGGCCGGCGAAACCGAATATCTCAGCGGAGGCTTGCGCGACTTCTTCCTCTACCGCGACCTCGGCATCGCCGAGGCCACCGGCGGCAAGGTGATCGCGCAGCTGGTGAAGGCCAACCTGCCGCCGACCGAGGGCACCGGCTGGCATTTCCACAAGGCCGACTTCCACATCGTCATCATGCTCAGAGGCTGGGCGCGCTTCATGTACGAAGACAAGCCGACCCTGGTCGCGGCCGGCGACTGCGTGCACCAGCGCCCCGGCCTCACGCACTTCCTGTTCGACTACTCGACCGACATGGAGTACCTCGAGATCGCCGCGCCCGCCGACTTCGGTACCGTGGAGGTCGAGGGCCCCTGCGAAGTGCCGCCGGTCACGCCGTGGAAGTAGGCGCACGGAGCGCTTATGATGTCCGCCTCAAGAACACGGGGAGATGTCATGAGAAACGCCATGCTTGTCGTCTTCATCTCGCTCACTGCGTGTACCAGCGTGGAACCGGGTGCCCCGCAGATCAAGGATGACAACGACTACGTGACCGGCAGCAATCTGCCGCGTCGCTCACGCTCGAGCGACGTGCGCGTCCTGACGAAGGACCAGGTCGACGATTTGATGCGCTCCAGGCCGGGTCCGATGCCGGCCGGTGGAATGTAGAGAGTTGTAGCGCGCGAAAAAGTGGCGGAGAGAGAGGGATTCGAACCCCCGGTACCCGATGGGTACAACAGATTTCGAGTCTGCCGCATTCGACCACTCTGCCATCTCTCCGCGGCGAATTTTATCAGGCCGAGGTGATGCGCTCGGTGCCGCCCATATAGCTCCTGAGAGCCTGCGGAACGAGCACTGACCCGTCCGCCTGCTGGAAGTTCTCGAGGATCGCGACCAGCGTGCGCCCGACGGCGAGGCCTGAGCCGTTCAGCGTGTGCACCGGCTCGGTCTTGCCCTTCTCGTTGCGAAAGCGCGCTTGCATGCGCCGCGCCTGGAATGCCTCGAAGTTCGAGCACGAGGAAATTTCGCGGTATACGTTCTGCCCGGGCAGCCATACCTCGAGGTCGTAGGTCTTGGCCGCGGAGAACCCCATGTCGCCGGTGCTAAGCGTGATGACGCGATACGGCAGCTCGAGCTTGCGCAAGATGCTCTCGGCGTGCGCGGTGAGCTCTTCGTGCGCCGCGTATGACTTCTCCGGGTGCACGATCTGCACCAGTTCCACCTTGTCGAACTGGTGGTTGCGGATCATGCCGCGCGTGTCCTTGCCGGCCGAGCCCGCTTCCGAGCGAAAGCACGGCGAATGGCACACGTACTTCAGCGGCAGCTTTTCCAGCGGCAGGATCTCGTCGCGCACGTAGTTGGTGACCGGGTACTCGGCGGTCGGGATGAGGTACAGGTCGCGGTCCTGGATCTTGAAGAGGTCGGCCTCGAACTTGGCCAGGCTCGAGACGCCGTTGG
The DNA here is from genome assembly GCA_036394655.1 of Burkholderiales bacterium. Taxonomy (GTDB): domain Bacteria; phylum Pseudomonadota; class Gammaproteobacteria; order Burkholderiales; family SG8-39; genus SCGC-AG-212-J23. The sequence continues at coordinate 1,600 of DASWER010000458.1, read as the reverse complement.
CGCACTCTCCCGTGACCATGTAAGGCGCGTAGGTCTCGGTGTAGCCGTGCTCGCGCGTGTGCACATCGAGCATGAGCTGCGCGAGCGCGCGGTGCAGCCGCGCCACCGCGCCGCGCATGACGACGAAGCGGCTGCCGGCGACCTTGGCGCCGGTGGCGAAGTCGAGGCCGCCGAGCTTCTCGCCTATGTCGACGTGGTCCTTAACCGCAAAATCGAAGCGCCGAAGCTCGCCCCAGCGGCGCTCCTCGCGGTTCTGCTCGGCGCCGTCGCCGACCGGCACCGACTCGTGCGGCAGGTTCGGGATGCGCTGCAGGAAGTCCTGGAAGCCTTCCTGCAGCTTGACGAGCTGCTGCTCGGATTCGTCGAGCAGTGCCTTCAGCTTCTCGCCCTGGCGCAGCAGGTCCGAGACATCGTGGCCCTTGGCCTTGGCCTGGCCGATGTCCTTGGCGATGCGGTTTTTCGAGGCCTGCGCCTGCTCGACCGCGGTCTGCAGGTCCTTGCGCGCCTTCTCGAAGCGCTCGAACTGGTCGGCATCGAAGGCGCCAGGCCCGCGCGCGGCCAGGCGCTTCTCCACACCGGCCGGATCCTTGCGCAATAGTTGAATGTCGATCATTTGTTCTTGCGTGCCGCCGCGTCTAGCTGGCGCAGCTCGGCGATGCGCTCGCGGATTCTCGCCTCGCGGCCGCGCTCGGTCGGCCGGTACCACTCAACCGCGGGCATGCCTTCGGGAAAATAGTTCTCGCCCGCGGCGTACGCACCCTGCTCTTGATGCGCGTAGCGATAGTCCTTGCCGTAGCCGAGTTTTTTCATCAGCGAAGTCGGGGCGTTCCTGATATGCAGCGGCACGGGACGCGTGCCGTCCTTGGTGATGAAATCGCGCGCCGCATTATAGGCCTCGTATACCGCATTCGATTTGGGCGCGACCGCGAGGTAGATCACCGCCTCGGCGAGCGCGAGCTCGCCCTCCGGACTGCCGAGCCGCTCGAAGGTCTCGCAGGCATCAAGCGCGAGGCGCAGGCCCTGCGGATCGGCGAGGCCGATGTCCTCGATCGCCATGCGCACAAGGCGCCGGCCGATGTAAAGCGGATCGGCGCCGCCGTCGAGCATGCGCACCATCCAGTACAGCGAGGCGTCGGGGTCGGAGCCGCGCACCGCCTTATGGAGCGCCGAGATCTGGTCGTAGAACTGCTCGCCGCCCTTGTCGAAGCGCCGCAGGTTCTTGGCGAGCGTCTGCTCGACGAAGGCGCCGTCGATCGGCTGATGCCCGGTGTTCTTGAGGATCTCGACCGCGTTCAGCAAACGGCGCGCATCGCCATCGGCAAAGCCGATGAGGCGCGCCCGCGCGCCCTCGTCCATCTCGAGGCCGGTGCGATCGAGCAGCTTGGCCAGATGCGCTTCGGCCAAAGGTTCGAGGACGTAGACCGTGGCGCGCGAGAGCAGCGCGCTGTTCACCTCGAATGACGGGTTCTCGGTGGTGGCGCCGACGAAAGTGATCAGGCCCTGCTCGACGAACGGCAGGAAGGCGTCCTGCTGGGCCTTGTTGAAGCGGTGTACTTCATCCACGAAAAGAATCGTGCGCCGGCCGAATTGCTCGAGCCGC
>DASWER010000457.1:0-5778 GCA_036394655.1 Burkholderiales bacterium | reverse complement strand
GGCTTGTTCCAGTCGACCGGGCCCTGCTTCTCGGTGAACACCTCGACCGCCCAGTTGACGAGCTGCGTGCCCTTGCCGTCGATGTCGTTGCGGATCGGGTAGATCACCGCCTTGTTGGTGGTGAAGATGCCGCCGACGCGGCAGATGGTGCCGCCGGAGAGGAACGGCTTGTGATGCGTAACGCCGCGCCAGATGTTCACCTTCGAGAACACCGGCGGGCCTTCATCCGGATAGAACTGCTTACGCAGCACCGAGTTGATGCCGTCGGCGGCGATCGCGAGGTCGGCCTTGCGCGACGGCTGCCCGTCGAAATGCAGCGTGACGCCGTCCTCCTCGACCCCGGTGCAGCGATGGCCGGTGACGACGCAGTCCTGCCCGAGCCGCTCCTTCACCGCCTCGTACAGCACCATCTGCAGGTCGCCGCGATGGATCGAGAAGTGCGGATAGGCGTACCCGGCGCGCAGGCCGCAGGGCTCGGTATGGATCAGCTGTCCGTGGTGCGTGAACCAGCCGAATTCCTTCGGCTCCACCGCGACGCGGCGCAGCGCATCCACCACGCCAAGGTCGGTGAGCTCGCGCCCGCAGTGCGGCAAGAGATTGATGCCGACGCCGAGCGGCTTGATCTCGCGCGCCGATTCGTAGACCCGTACGCGGCAGTCGACGCCCTGGTGGTGAATCGCGAGCGCCGCCGTCAGCCCGCCGACGCCGGCGCCGATAATGGCGACTTCCATCAGTCGAGCAGCTTGCGCTGCTTCATCCAGCCCGTGCACAGGTCGACTGCACGCTGCAAGAGCTCGGGCTGGCCGGCGTAGTAGTGCGTGGCGCCCTTGATCGCCTCGTAGGTCTTGTCCTTGTTGCGCGCCGCATCAAAGATCTTGCGCGTATGCGGCGCCGGCACCGCGTCGTCGGCGGTGTTCTCGATCGCCAGCAGCGGCACGGTGATCTGCGCAGCGCAGCGCTCGCCATGCGCGTTGGTGTCGTCGATCGACCATTGCGACAGCCAGGCGCGCAGCGTCGAGAAGCGCGCGATGCCGACCGGCCCGGTGTTGGCGGTCTCCGGCGGTCCGATGAACGACGCGCCCGGCTGTCGATCGTTGGGATCGATGCTCGGATCGAGAAAGCGCGGCTCGGCCATGGTGCGATAGGTGACGAAGCCGCGCTCGAGCTCGTTGCCGCCTTTCTTCTTCAGCATCGCTAGCGTCTCCTGCACCCAGGCAGTCCGGCGACGCACACGCGCCAGCTGGGCGTTTCTGAATGTTTTTAAAAACTGCTGCGAATACGGCGGCCTATTCGGATTGCGCGGGTCGTAGAGGTCGAGCTCGGGATCGCGCTTGTCGGGATCGTTCTCGTCGAGCACCGAGGGATCGATCCACTCGGCGAGCAGCACTGCGCGCGAGATATGCGCCGCCTGGAAGATCATCGCGTCGCCCGGAATCAGCTTCGCCGCCTTGATGTCGGCGGGATCGCCGGCCGGCGTCGCGGTGATGGTCGGCTTCTCCGCCTGCGCCTGGTAGAGCAGCGACAGCGAGCCGCCGCCCGACCAGCCGCCGATCACGACCTTCTCGTAGCCCCACACTTCCTTGGCGTGGCGGATGTAGGCGCCGAGGTCGACGATCACCTTCTCCATGATGAGCGGCGTGTCGTTCTTGGCGTAGCGGCTGCCGGCGCACAGCACGTGCACGCCGTGCTCGGCCATCGCGCGCGGCATCGGCAGGAGCTGCAGCGTGGTCGCCGGGTGCATGTAGACGATGAGCGTCTTCGACGGCCGGCCCTTCGGCAGGAAGCGGATGCCCTCGAGGTGGATGATGCCGCCCTTGCCGGCGAAGCCGTACACCTCGCGGAACTGCGAGGTCTCGGGAAACTGCACGTGCACCCATTCGGGCTGGACTTCGAATTTCATTCGGCTTTCGCTCCAGATAGTTTTACCGACCGGCTCCAGGTCTCGGCTTCCCGTGCGACGAACTGCGCGCTGTCGTGCAGACTCATCGGCGCCGCGTCGAATCCCATCTTCTCCAGCGCGCCCGCAACATCGCGATCGCCCAGCGCACGGGTGAAATCGGCATTGAGCTTCGCCACGATCTCCTTCGGCGTCGCGGCCGGCGCCAGCACCGCGTACCAGCCGCCGACCTCGAAGCCGGGCAGGCCGCTTTCCGAAAGCGTCGGCACATCGGGGCGCGCGGAGAGCCGCCGCGCCGAAGAAAAGCCGAGGAGCTTCAACTTGCCCGACTGCGCCATCGGCGCGAGCGGCGGATAGGCGTTGAACACGAGCTGCACGTCGCCCTGGACGAGGTCGGGTATCGCGAGCTGGATGCTCCGGTAAGGCACGTGCTGCATCTCGAGGCCCGCTGTGGCAGTGAAGAGCACTGCGGCCAGGTGTCCGGCAGTGCCCGCGCCCACCGAGGCATAGTTCATCTTGCCGGGCCGCGCGCGCGCAAGCGTGATCAGCTCGCCGACGTTCGCCACCGGCAGCGTGCCGCTGGCGAACAGCGCGAAGGGCGCGATCGCGATCGGCGAGACCATCACCAGGTCCTTCAGCGGGTCGAACGCCAGGTTGCGATAAAGGGCGGGATTGATCACCAGCGCCGGGCCGATCAATAGCAGCACGTGCCCGTCGGGCGGCGCCCTGACCACCACCTCCATCGCGATGTTGCCCCCGGCGCCGGGGCGATTCTCCAGCACGAACGGCTGTCCCATCGAAATCTTGTCCGTAACCATGCGCGTCATCCCATCGGCGACGCCGCCCGCGCCGAGGGCGATGATCATGCGCACCGGCTTCTGTGGATACTGCGCATGGGCGAGCGCCGTGGCCGCGCACAGCACGAGCGCGACTGCAAATCTCGTCATGCCAATCCGAAAAGGCGCGCGGCGTTACCGCCGAGGATCTTGGCCTTGTCCTCGGCCGGCAGCGGCAAGCCTTCGACCAGCGCGGTGTCGTCGCCGATCAGCGGATCGTCGGAGCCGAACAGCAGGCGATCGGCGCCGACGATGCTGTGCGCCATCATCAGCGCGGGCGCGTAGAACGATGCGGTGTCGTAGTACAGCCGCTTGGCGTATTCGCTCGGCGGCTTGCTGATGTGCTTGCGGCAATCCGGGAACAGGCGATAGCCGTTGTCCAGGCGCTGCAGCAGCATGAGCAGCGCGCCGCCGGTGTGCGCCATGATGTACGGGAAGTTCGGATAACGCTCGAAAATGCCGGAATAGATCAGGCGCGACGCGGCCATGGTGGTGTCGAAGATGAAACCGACGCGCAGCGGCAGCTCGAACTCCTCCTGCTTGAGGTTCGGCGGAAACATCGGGTGCTCGAACACCGGCAGGCGCAGCGCATCGAGCTTCGCCCACAGCGGCTCGAAGCGCGCATCGTTGACCGGCACGCCGGCGATGTTCGAGCCGATCATCACGCCGTGCAGCCCGAGCTCACCGATGATGCGATCGATTTCGGCCAGCGACGCGCCGACATCGGCAAGCGGCAGGCTGCCGAGACCGGCGAAGCGGTCCGGGTGCGCGCGCACGATCTCGGCAGTGGCGTCGTTCATCAGGCGCGCGAGCTCGATCTGGCGCGCGCCCTGCCAGTCATAGACGTTGGGCGACGAGAGCGACAGCACGCGCATGTCGATGCCCTGCTTGTCCATCACGCGCAGGCGGTGCTCGATGTCGAAGAACGCGTCGCGATACCACATGTAGGTATAGCCGTTCTTGCGCATCAGCGTCTGGCCCTGCGGCGTGGTGCTCTTTTCCAGCTCGAAGTCGCGCCACATCGCGTCGAAATAACGCTGGTCGAACAGATGCGAGTGGACGTCGATCTTCAATCGACCGGAAGTATATGGCATTCCATATAATGTGCGGATGGCAGTCGTCACCCACAACACGGTGCCCTTCCTCGTCACGCGGCTCGCCAACCTGATGAATGGCTGGCACGCGGACTTCCGCAAGCTCGGCTTGAGCGTGCTGAGCGTGCGCGTGATGGCGGTGTTGTCGCTGAACGGCGGCGCGAGCGTCGGCGAGCTCGCCGAGGCCACCTCGATCGACCCCTCGACGCTCTCGCATATCCTGCGGCGGCTCGAGCGCCAGAAGCTCGTGCACAAGACGCGCCAGGATCACGACAACCGCTCGGTGAAGGTGTCGACCACCGCCCGGGGAGGCCTGCTGGCGAAGCGATGCCATGCCACGGCGGTAAAGCACGACCGCATGCTGACGCGCGGACTGCCGGCCGGCGAAGTGCGCGCGCTGAAGAGCGCGCTGCACCAGCTCTACGCCAACGTCAAAAGCTAGGCGACCACGAAGTCGAAGGCGCCGACGCTGCGCGTCTTCATTTGCATCACCAGCTCCGGGCGGAAGAGGTCATCCGCCTCGTTGCGCTCCTGGTTCGGGAAATAGAGCTGCGTGGTCAATACGCGCCCGCCCGGCGGCTGCAGCTTGACGTGGATGTGCCGGGCGCGGCCAGGATATTCCGCCGGCACGATGGTCTCGAGGTGATAGCGCCCCTCCGCGTCGGTGAACTGGTGGCCGCGGTAGCGGAAGCCCTGGTTGTCGTATTCGCCCTTCTCGTCGGCGTGCCAGAAGTCGAGCAGTGCGTTCGCCATCGGCTTGCACTCGCGCGAAAGCACCTGGCCGGTGACCAGCAGCGTCGCCCTGCCGTCCACCAGTAGATTGCGCTGCGGCGAGCTCGGCTTGAAGAACGGGCCTTCGGTCTGGCGCGGCGTCACCGCCCCGCAGGTGAGCCGCCTGGTCTGCCCGAACGCGGCGGGCGCGATCGGCCAGAGGGCTGCGGCGGCGATGAGGCGACGGCGGGTGATCATGTCAGCTCCTATTACAATCCAAAGTCGCCATGAGCGAAATCCCTTTCACCGATCCGACCCCATACGTCGGCCTGCCGCCGAAGGCGAAATTCACCGAGCGCGACTGGTTCCAGGCGCTCGACCAGTTCGCGCGCGTGTTCGCCATCCGGCCCGGCGAGCGCGTGCTGATGCTCACCGATCCGCTGCTCGACGTGCGTGTGGTCGAAGCCGTGAGCGGCCTGGCGCGCGCCCGCGGCGCCACGCTTACGCAGTACATGGCGCCGCACACTTCGCTGCCGTCGGTGCCCGACGCAGTGAAGCCGATCATCGAGCAGGCCGACTTCATCGTCTCCACGTGGTTTTGCTCCATAGAAGATCCCTTCAACGTCGCGATGCGCAAGCGCGGCCAGCGCTGGGTGAAGATCACCTACTTCCGCGATCTCGACCTCCTGAAGACGCCGCAGGCGCGCTTTCCGATCGAGCTGGTCGGCGAGATCATCCGCGCCACCGAGAAGCGCTTTCCGAAGGGACGCGACTTCGACCTGCGCTTCAGCGACTCGCGCGGCTCGGACCTCGTCATCGGCTACACCAAGGCGATGCGCGAGGCGATGTTCGCCGGCAACCGCTGGCGCGGCCGCATGTTCGCCGACGAGCCAGGCTGCTACGTGCACTACCTGCCGACGCACGGGCCGAACTTCTGGGACAGCACGGCGAATGGGAATGACCCGCAGGCCACGGTGAAGATCGAGGGCGTGCTGTATCCGCAGTGGGCGATCGGCTTCCAGCAGCCGTTCGCCGAGCGCATCGCTTTTGTGTTTCATGACAAGCACGTCCGGGAAATCAAGGGCGAGTCCAGGGAGGCGGCGCTCCTGCGCGAAATGTGCCTCGGCTCGCGCCTCATCGAAGGCGGCGGCTGCGGCTTCAATCCCAAGGCGCCGCGCTATACGGTGTATCCGGCGGGATCGAATTCGCCCGGTGCGCTGCACTTCGGCGTCGACCTCGC
>DASWER010000456.1:0-4533 GCA_036394655.1 Burkholderiales bacterium | reverse complement strand
GCGCACCGCGTCCGGCGTGCCGTCGGCGATCTTGCGGCCGTAATCGAGCACCACCACGCGATTGGAGATGTCCATTACCACGCCCATGTCGTGCTCGATCAGCACGATGGTGGTGCCGAAGTGATCGTTGACGTCGAGGATGAAGCGGCACATGTCCTGTTTCTCTTCCAGGTTCATCCCCGCCATGGGCTCATCGAGCAGCAACAGCGTCGGCTCGGCGGCGAGCGCGCGCGCCAGCTCGACGCGCTTCTGCAGGCCGTAGGGCAGCCGCCCGACCGGGGTCTTGCGCACGTGCTGGATTTCGAGGAAATCGATGATCTGCTCGGCTGCCCGCCGGTGCTCGAGCTCCTCGCGCCGCGCGCCGCCGATCCAGATCGCCTGCTGCAGGAAATTGCAGCGCATCTTCAGGTTGCGCCCGGTCATGACGTTGTCGAGCACCGTCATGCCCTTGAAGAGCGCGATGTTCTGGAAGGTGCGCGCGATGCCGAGCGAGGCCGCCTCGTGCGGATGCATGTCGCGGAACTCGCGGCCGCGAAAACGGATGGTGCCGGCCTGCGGGTGGTACACGCCGTTCACCACGTTGAGCATCGAGCTCTTGCCGGCGCCGTTGGGGCCGATGATGGCGCGCACTTCATGCTCGCGCACATCGAACGAAACACCATTGAGCGCTCTTACGCCGCCGAAGGCGAGCGACACGCCTTCCACGGACAGCAGCACGTCGCTCAGGCGGCCCGCCGCGCGGCCGCTGGCGGAAAGGTCTTGGCTTCGGCGATGCGCAGATCGGCGGAAATCTTGCCGGTGCGCCCGTCTTCGTAGCGCACCTGCGCTTCGACATGCACCGCCTGGCTGCCGTCGTACAGGGCGGCCACCAGCGGCGCGTACTTCTCGCCGATGACGCGCCGGCGCACCTTGCGCGTGCGCGTCAGCTCGTCGTCATCGGCGTCGAGCTCCTTGTGCAGCACCAGGAAGCGATGGATCTGCGAGTTGGCGATCTCGGCTTCCTGCGCGAGATCGGCGTTCACCTTCTCGACGCACTCGCGCAGCAGCGCGTAGACCTCGTCGCGCGAGGCGAGATCGACATAGCCCGAATACGCCAGGTGGCGTTTCTCGGCCCAGTTGCCGACCGCTTCCATGTCGATGTTGATGAACGCGCAGACCTTGTCGTGGCGGTCGCCGAAACACACCGCCTCTTTGATGTAAGGGAAAAATTTCAGCTTGTTCTCGAGGTACTTCGGCGCGAACAAGGTCCCGTCAGTGAGAGCGCCGACGTCTTTCGCGCGGTCGATGATCTTGAGATGGCCGTCGGCATCGATGTAGCCCGCGTCGCCGGTATGGAACCAGCCTTCGGCGTCTTTCACTTCCGCCGTCGCCTGTGCGTTCTTGTAGTACTCCTTGAACAGGCCCGGCGAGCGGATCAGCAATTCCCGCTGGGGCGTGAATTTCAGCTCGACGCCCGGCACGGCGGGCCCGACGGTGTCGGGCTTCACCTTGTCGTTCGGCTGGATGCACACGAACACACTTGTTTCCGTCGAGCCGTACAGCTGTTTCAGGTTGACGCCGAGCGAGCGATAGAAGACGAACAGATCGGGGCCGATCGCCTCGCCGCCGGTGTAGGCGATGCGGATGCGGCTCATGCCGAGCACGTTGCGCAGCGGCCCGTACACCAGCAGGTCGCCCATCCCATAGAGCGCGCGCTGCCAGAGCCTGACCGGTTTGCCTTCCATGATGCGCTCGCCGACGCGCTGCGCGATGCCCATGAAGTAGCGGTACATGGCGCGCTTGGGCGCACTGGCATCGTCCATCCGCACCGAGACCTGGGTGAGCAGCGCCTCGAACACGCGCGGCGGCGCGAAGTAATAAGTCGGGCCGATCTCGCGCATGTCCGGCGTCACGGTTTCGGCCGACTCGGGGCAGCAGATGCAGTAGCCGGCAACCAGCGGCTGCGCGTACGAGAAGATGTTCTGGCCGATCCACGCCGGCGGCATGAACGCGAGCACCACGTCCTCGTCGGTGATGCCTTCCCAGTCGGCGACGACCCTCGAGCGCTCGATCAGGTTGGTATTGGTCAGCACCACGCCCTTTGGCGTGCCGGTGGTGCCGGAGGTGAAGAACAGGGCCGCGGTATCGCTGCCCGATCCCTTGGCGATCTCGCGTTCCAGAAATGCTGGATCGCGCTCATAGGCTTTGCGCCCGCGCTCGAGCAGGCTGTCATAGCTCTCGAGGCCCGGCTCGCGGTAATGGCGCAGGCCGCGCGGATCGTCGTAATAGATGTGCTTGAGGCTCGGGCACTGCGGCAGGATCTCGAGCAGCTTGTCGACCTGCTCCTGGTTCTCGGCGAGCGCGTGGCCGACCTCGGCGTTGCGGATCGGGAAGGCCATCTCGGCCGCGACGGCATCCTGATACAGGGGCACCGGGATCGCGCCCAGGCATTGCGCGGCCGCGATGCCGGCGTAGATGCGTGGGCGGTTGGCACCGATCAGGGCGATGTGCTGGCCGCGCGCCAGCCCATCCTCGGCGAGCGCGCAGGCGAGGTAGCGCGCCTCCTCGGCGTACTGCTTCCAGGTCCACGTCTGCCAGATGCCGAGATCCTTCTCGCGGATCGCCGGCCGCCCAGGCCGCACCCTGGCGTGATGCAGGAGCAGCTTGGGAAATGTGTCCAGCGCCTCGATGTCCTCGTTCATCGAGCTCCTCCTATAGAAGCCGGCGGATTCTTGCACAATAACGGTAGAGTACGGCGGGCACACCATTTTTCACCTCAGGACACTCCACACCCGATGAACGGCACTGAACACTGGACACGCAAAGGCGACGTCAAACTCTTTCTCTGGCGCAAGAGCCCGGCCTCGGCGCCGCGCGGCACGATTCTCTTCGTGCATGGCTCTTCGATGGCGACGCAGCCGACCTTCGACCTGCAGGTCCCCGGCAGGCCCCATTCCTCGGTCATGGAGTGGTTCGCCGAGCGGGGCTTCGATACCTGGGGCATCGACATGGAGGGCTATGGGCGCTCGGACAAGTCGCGCCCGATCAACTGCGACATCGCCAACGGCGCCGACGATCTCGCGGCCGGCGCGGAATATATCTTTAAGCACGCACAGCACAAGAAGCTGCTGCTCTACGGGATCTCCTCAGGCGCTCTCAGAGCCGCCATGTTTACGCAGCGCCACCCGGAGCGCGTCGAGCGGCTTGCCCTCGATGCCATGGTGTGGACCGGCGAAGGCAGCCCGACGCTCGAGCAGCGCAAGAAGCGCCTGCCCGAGTTCCGGACCATGAACCGCCGCCCCATCGACCGCGCTTTCGTGCACAGCATTTTCGAGCGCGACCATCCAGGCACGGCGGACAAGGCGACCATCGAAGCCTTCGCCGACGCGATCCTCAAGCTCGACGATTCGGTGCCGACCGGCACCTACGTCGACATGTGCTCGAAGCTGCCGCTGGTCGACCCGGCCAAGCTCACCGTGCCGACCATCGTGATGCGCGGCGAGTACGACGGCATTGCATCGGTCGACGATCTGCTCGAGTTCTACCGCCGCCTGCCGAATCCCGACAAGCAGTTCGCCGTCATGGCCGGCATCTCGCACGCGAGCTTCCAGCAGAAGAACTACCTGATGGTCTATCACATCCTGCACGCCTTCTATACGCAACCCGAGCCGGTGTACCGCGCATGAGCCGCTGGCTTTTTCTTTTCTCGCTGCTCGTCACGACCAGCGCGCTCGCGCAGCCGTATCCGTCGCGTCCCGTACGCCTGGTCGTGCCCCTTTCGCCCGGCGGCTTCGCCGACACGCCGACGCGCATGCTGGCGCCGCGCCTCTCGGAGCAACTCGGCCGCCAGTTCTTCGTCGAGAACCGTCCCGGCGCCGGCGGCACCATCGGCTGGGACTACGTCGCGAAGGCCGCTCCCGACGGCTACACGCTGGGCATTACGGGAAGCACGCTGCTGATCGGCGCGCACCTTTACAAGAAGGTGCCGTACGACGCGCTCAAGGATTTCACGCACATCACGATGATGGCCTCCGGTCCCTACGTGCTGGTGGTCAACCCGCAGAAAGTTCCGGCGAGCTCGGTTCGCGAGCTGATCGCGGCAGCCAAGGCCCAGCCCGGTGCAATCGATTACGCGAGCTCCGGCAACGGCAGCTCGCAGCACCTGGTGGGCGCGCTGTTCAATGCGATGGCCGGCGTTCAGCTCAATCACGTTCCCTACAAGGGCAGCGGCCCGGCGATGCAGGATCTACTCGGTGGACAGGTCGGCGTGTCGTTCGCGGGAGTGCCGAACGTGATCGGCCAGATCAAAGGCGGCAAGCTGAAAGCGCTCGGCGTCACGACACCCAAGCGCTGGGTCGAGCTCCCGGATGTTCCGACCATCGCCGAAGCAGGCATTCCCGACTATGAGGCGACGCTCTGGCTCAGCATCTCCGGCCCGGCCGGCATGCCGGCTTCGATCGTGCAGCGTCTGTACACGGAAATCAGCAAGGCATTACAGGATCAGGAGCTGCAGCACAGCTTCCGCGCCGCCGGCGTCGAGGCGGTGGCGATGCC